>NZ_JBVHQB010000013.1:0-278879 GCF_055567635.1 Streptomyces sp. NPDC026500
CGTCGCAATCCACACCGAACCGGAAGGCCCTCACCCGTTCAAGATCCCTCAGCCGAGACCTGGCTCACCCGTCCACAACCTCCCAGGACAGAACATCTAGCGCTCGCCCGCCGGGTTGCCCTCCACCCACTGGATGAGCAACTGCCGTACGTACGGATTTCCCTCCTGGGCGGCGTGCGCCAGCCGCTCCGCGCTCGCCCGTGCCGCCCGCCAGCCGGCCGGGGTGTCCTCGGCGTTGGCGTGGTCCGCGACGGCCAGCGCGTCGGCCGCGAGGAGGCGCAGTTCCTCGGAGAGATCGTCGTCCGCGGCGGCCCGGTACGCCTCCAGGCGCAGGGCCGCGAGGTCCGCCGGGGAGGGGGCGGGTTGTGCGGGCGGCTGGGCGTAGCCGCTCACCGCTATGACCACGCAGAAGGTGGCGACGTCCCGGCGGCTCTCCGACTGGCCCTTGGCGATGGCGGGCGCGAGCCAGGTAGGGGCCCGCCAGCTCGAGACCGCCGTGGCGAGGGTGAGGGCAACGGCCAGCAGGGCGAAGGGAATCCAGCCACCGAAGAACCAGCCGATGGGCCCGAGTACCAGGAAGCAGACGGCACTGCTCATCCATATCCGACGGCGGCCGAGTCTCAGGTGTCGTGGATCCATGTGCCTCAGTGTCGCAGGGGCGTCCGGGGCGCGCTGAGGGGGCGGGCGATTCGCGCGGCCCCGTCGCCTTTCGGTCCTTCCGGGGACGCCGGAATGCCCGCGTCAGGACCTCGGAACACCTGCCTCAGGAGGTACGGAAAGGTGGCACCGCCCGCGAAACCGGGCGCCACCGGCCCAACCCCGCCCCACTGTGCGTCTTTTGGCCACACCCCGGGCGCCGTGGGACGGGAGATGCGTGCGCGTGCCATGGGGCTGCCCGGGCGGGCGCGCGCCGCACGGTCCGTCACCCGGGGAGGGGCCGGGGGCGCCCAGGCATCCGCCCCGCGCCGGGATGGCGGGCACGCACCGTGACGGCCGCCGGAGGCCGGAGCGTCCGCGGCCGGGGCCGTGGGTGGCGAGAACCGCGGTGAACGGGCCTCGTGGCCGTGGCGTCAGGTGTGAACGGCGTGTATCGAATGGCCGGAGATGGCCCTGTCCACCGCGACCACCCGTACGTACGATTTCGTCACTCCCGGTCTTCACAGCTCCTTCACAGCCGGGAATGGACTGCGCATGTGTATTTGTCATGCGCATGTTCAAGTATGTGCGCTTGATCCAACGCACTGGTCTGCGACGGTTCCCCGTTCCCTCGGGGGCCGCACCCCCCATTTCACGGCGTGCAGCCGCGTGCTGCCGCCGGAACACCGACGCAACGGATTGGAGCACCATGGCTGGTGGCCTGCTTCTGGGTGGCGCGATCGCCGCCCTGTTCGCCACAGCGCTTCCCCTGTCGAGCCCGTCCTCCGGGATCGCCGACCCGCCCCCGGACAAGATCGTCATCAGTGTCGCCACGGTCAACGGTTCCGGTTGTCCCCAGGGAACCGCGGCCGTCGCCGTCTCCCCGGACAACACCGCCTTCACGGTGACCTACAGCGACTACCTCGCCCAGGTCGGGGGCAACGCCGACCCCACCGCGTTCCGCAAGAACTGCCAGCTCAACCTGATCGTCCATGTCCCGCAGGGCTTCACCTATGCCATCGCCAGCGCGGACTACCGCGGCTTCGCCTCGCTCCAGGCGGGTGCCAGCAGCACCGAGAAGGCCTCGTACTACTTCCAGGGGTCCTCGAACACGGCCTCCATCACCCACCCCTTCCGTGGCCCGTACGGCGACGACTGGCAGTCCACGGACACCACGGACTGGGCCCAACTGGTCTGGGCCCCCTGCGGTGTTCAGCGCAACTTCAACATCAACACCGAGCTCCGCGTGAACGCGGGCACCTCGACGCCCGGCAGTTCCAGCTTCATGACCATGGACTCGACGGACGGTGACATCAGCACCGTCTACCACCTGGCCTGGAAGGAGTGCCCCGCCTCCTGACCCACCGCTCCACGCGCAGGTCCTCGGCCGGCTCCACCGCATCGGAGCCGGCCGAGCCGGCCCGGGCATCGTCCTGCGGGCAGGGCTGGGGGTTGTCCTTCGGACGAACGACAACCCCTAAGGCAGCAGCTTGTCGACCGCCGCGGAGCCTTCCTCCTGGAGCTTGCGCTCGGCCCAGGCGAGGTTCTGCGGAGTGACGTCGCGACCCGCGGCGAGCACCAGGTCCTCGGCCGTCACCGGGCCCTCGGTGCCGGTGTGCAGCAGCGAGTCGGGGGTCGCCCTGTCGTCGGAGGGCGTGGACGCGTCGGGCTGGCTGGTTGGCATGGTCTCTCCCTGTTCCACCGGATCTGTTCTCACGCTACGGGCATTCGGTACGCCTCGCGCGACGCACCCCGTGTCCGGCCCGGCCCACAGGCGGCCGCGGCGGGCGAACCCCCGTTCGGCTGCGCTGGAATGTCGGCAACCGTTCGCGGAGGTGATGGTGGAGGAGCTCGCACCCCTGCGAATGAACGGAGCTTTGGAATGCGTATTCGTCTGATGGCTGCCGCCGGACTTGCCAGTGTGGCCCTGCTCGCCACCGCCGGGACCGCCTCCGCCGACCCCAACCCGGTGGGCGTCGCGGCGAACAGTCCCGGATTCCTGTCCGGCAATGTCATCCAGATCCCCGTCGACCTCGACACCAACGTCTGCGGCAACTCGGTCAACGTGGTGGGTCTGCTGAGCCCGGCGGTCGGAAACGTCTGCGTGAACCGCTGACGATCAGGTCCGCCGGCCGGGCAGACGCTGCCCGGCCGGCGGACCGGCCCGAGCCCGGCGGCTCACTCACCCTCCCGAGTGAGCCGCCGGGCTCTGGCGCGTTCGGGGCCGGTTGACGATTCCTGGACGAGGAGCCGATGCCCGGCGTCCATTCGTTAGTCTGTACATGACCATCAGGGCGGGCCAGACTGTGCGCCGACCAGTCACCCCCCATCGAGGAGCACATTTCATGCGCATGCCCGCACGACAACGTTGTCACGCGGTCCTGGCCGGTCTCGTCACCCTCACCACCGCCGCGGTCCTGTCCGTGGCCACGGGCGCGCCCGCCTCGGCCGCCGACACCTGGAACGAGGTGGGCTCCGACCGCGCCGACCCGCTGACCGAGAGCCAGGGCCTGACCTCCGTCGAGGTCCCGGCAGGCAGCCCCAACCACTACACGGGCATCGGCACGATCCCCACCGGCGTGAGCAGCCGCGGCTGGAACCACATCGGCGACCCGGACGCCTCCTACGACGGCTACTACGTCGAGCCGTACCAGAGCGACTCCGGCAACTCGAAGATGTTCCGCGTGCAGGCGCCGGGCGGCGCCTGGTCGGAGTACGTCCACACACTGAGCGCCGGAGAGGCGCTGAACAACTCCTTCGTCACCGTCGCGCCGAGCGGTTCGTGGATGGTGTCCGGCGAGTACGGAACGATGAACTGGCTCCTCGTGTTCCCGACCCCCGCCGTCAACCCGGCGACCTCGCCCTCCGTCAACCTCCCGCAGGCGTCCACCATCAACCTCGACCACGCCGTACGCGACGTACAGGGCTGCGACTTCGTCACGGCGACCCAGTTGCTGTGCTCGTCCGACGACCCCGCCGGCACGCTCTTCGGCATGACCAAGCCGCTGCTGCAGATCGACCTGTCGGGCGAGCCGAACGGCACGGCCGATGTCTCCGGACACGTCACCGCGCTGCGCCGGCTCCCGCTGCGCAGTTCCTGCTCGGGCACCTTCGAGGTGGAGGGCATCGACTACGACCGCCGCTCCGCCACCCTGCGCGTGATCGTGGTGTCACCGGGCTTCTGTGTGCTGACCGACAGCAAGACCTATCGCTTTACCAAGAGTTGAGCCCACACTCCTTGTAAGGCCCGGGCGCGTACCCACCGAGGGGCTGTTGACGACGGGGGGCGTACGCGCCCGGAAAGGGCTGGGTCTAAGGTCAGAGGCAGATTCAGAGTGATGGGGGGTGGCCGGCTGTGGTGGAGGACGAAGCCGTGATCGGCTGCACGGGGGAACTGCTCATCGGCACCCGGGGATCCGCCGGTCCCGGCGAGATCCTGGTGCGAGTGAGAGGCGGATCCGAGACCTTCCATGCCTGGTCTCGGGAGCCCCTGCCGAAGGGGGCGACCGTGCTGGTCATCGAATCCAGGGGATGCCGTGAAGTCGACGTCATCGAATGGGTCGATCCGCTGGACGCGCTGGACGGCGACGCCGTCGGCGCCGGTTGAGAAGGAGAAGCATGTTCGGTTATCGCGTACCCGCTCCCGATGAGGCGATGTTGATCTCGGGTGGCAGGCGGGGACTGGGGGGCGCGCCGTTCCGAGTGGTGACGGGGCACGGCAAGTTCGTGCTGCCCGTCTTCCGTAAGACCCGCTTCCTGACCCTGTCGATGTGCGAGGCGGAGGTTACCGAGACCTGTGTCACCAAGCAGGGCATCTCGCTGCACGTCCGCGCCGTGATCGCGTTCAAGGTCGGCAACGACACCGAGAGCATCATCAACGCGGGGCAGCGCTTCCTGTCCGACCAGGACCAGATGTCGATCCTGACGGGCCGGATCTTCGCGGGCCATCTGCGTTCCATCATCGGTTCGATGACGGTCGAGGAGATCGTCACCGAGCGCCAGAAGCTCGCCGCCGAGGTCCTCGACACCTCGAAGCTGGAGATGGCGAAGATCGGCCTGATCGTCGACTCGCTCCAGATCCAGTCGATCGACGACGGCGACACCGGCTACATCGACGCGATGTCCGCGCCGCACAAGGCGGCCATCCAGCGTCAGGCCCAGATCGCCCAGGCGCAGGCCACGCAGGCCTCCGTCGAGGCGCAGCAGGTGGCGGCGCGCAACCAGGCCGAGTACGCCCGGCAGACGGCCATCGTCCAGGCGGAGTACTCGGCCGAGGTGGACCGGGCGCAGGCCCAGGCCGCCCAGGCGGGCCCGCTCGCCCAGGCCCACGCCCAGCAGGAGGTCCTCGCCGCGCAGACCGAACTCGCGCAGCGCGCGGCCCAGTTGCGTCAGCAGCAGCTGGTCGCCGAGATCGTCAGGCCGGCCGAGGCCGAGGCCGAGCGGATCAAGGTGCTCGCCATCGCCGACGCCGAGCGAATGAAGATCCAGGCCGAGGCGGCGGCCTCGCACGACCGGGTCGCGCTCGACCGGATGCTGATCGACCAGCTCCCGCTGATCGTCAAGGAGGCGGCGGGCGGTCTCGCCGGCGCGAACGTCAACGTGCTCAACGGTGCCGACGGCCTCGGTGAGATAGCGGCCGGCCTGGTCGCCCAGGGCCTGACGATTCTCGACTCGGTCCGCCAGAACCTGGGCGGTCAGAACTCCGAGAACCGTCCCGCGAAGGCGAACAGCCCGCTCGAGCTCCAGGGGTACAGCCGTACGCCCGTCGACGGGGACGAGCCGGAGGGCTCCGCGAAGGCGAACTGACCCGAGTTCCTGGTTCGCTCCGCGTCCGCCGTCCCTCCCGGGGCGGCGGACGCAGCCGTTTCCGACGGCACCGGCACACCAGGACCCGCGTTCGGATCAATGGGCCCGGATGTTTCTCAAGTCCCTTACACTCTGCCCCAGTTGATCGTTTGACGCGGCCGCCCCAGGAGGAGCGCATGCCCCGGACACCCTCGCGACGTACCGCACTGCAGGGCCTCGCCGCCGCCGGCGCCGCGGTCGTCGGGTTCGATCCGTTCACCCGGAGCTGGGCGGCCACCACCACCGACCGGCCGCTCGCGGGCCTCCCGCGGCTGGACGGGAGCGTGCACACCGACGACGCCTCGCTCTCGGCGGACGCCGACGACTTCGGCCACATCGTCCACCGGCGTCCGGTCGCGGTGCTGCGACCGGGCTCGGTCCGCGACATCGTCGCGATGGTCCGCTTCTGCAACGAGCACGGCGTGTCCGTCGCCCCGCGCGGTCAGGGCCACGCCACCCAGGGGCAGGCGCAGGTCGACGGCGGCCTGGTCATCGAGACCACGCCGCTCGCGTCCATCGGTCCGGTCGGGCCCGGGAGCACGACGGTCACCGTCGGCGCGGGCGCCAAGTGGAGCGAGGTCGCCCAGGCCACCCTGGCGCACGGACTCACCCCGCCCACCTTCACCGACTATCTCGAACTCTCCGTCGGCGGCACCCTGTCGGTCGGCGGCATCGGCGGTCAGACCCACCAGCAGGGCGCCCAGGTCGACAACGTGACGGAACTGCAGGTCGTCACCGGCGCGGGCCACCTGGTCCGCTGCTCCCCGACCCACCACCGCGACCTGTTCCTCGCCGTGCTCGCCGGGCTCGGCCAGTGCGCGATCATCGTCGGCGCCACCCTGCGCCTGGTCCCCGCGCCCGAGACCGTACGCCACTACCTCCTTCCGTACGACGACCTGCGCACCTTCCTCGACGACCAGCGACTGCTCGTCGAGGAGGGCCGCTTCGACTACGTCGAGGGCCAGGTGACCGCCGACGCCGCCGGGGCGTTCAACGGCTATGTCCTCGAAGCCGTCGCCTACGGGCCGCCCGTCGGTCCGGCCCCCGACGACACCACGCTGCTGCGCGGACTTCGCCACGACCCCGCGGGTGCGCAGACCGGCGACCTCGGCTACTACGACTTCCTCGACCGGCTCGCGGCCGGAGTCGCCGCGCTCAAGGAAGCGGGTCTGTGGGCCTTCGCCCACCCGTGGCTGAACCTGCTGCTGCCGGGCCGTTCGGCGGCGACGCTGGCCGCGTCCCTGCTGGAGGACCTGACCCCGGCCGACCTCGGCCCCGGCGTCGTCCTGCTGTACCCGGTGCTGCGCGAGAGCCTGCACACCCCGCTGCTCCGCACTCCCGACGACCCGGTGTCCTATCTGCTGGCCGTCCTGCGCACGACCCCGCCCGACGACACCGCGACCGTGGACCGTCTCCTCGCCGCCAACCGTGCCGCCTACGACACCGTCCACGCGGCGGGCGGCACCCACTATCCGGTCGGCTCGGTCCCCTTCGACGCGGCGGACTGGCGCGAGCACTTCGGCCCCGCCTACCGACGGCTGGCCACCGCCCGGCAGACGTACGACCCGCGAGGAATCCTGGTCCCGGGGCAGGGCATCTTCTGATGACGCCCCGCTCCCGCCGAACGGCCCGCGCTCACCAGCGGCCGGGCTCGCTGCCCACGATCGGCACCGACGGCGCACCGTCCACCCCCTGCGGGACATCTCCGGCCAGCATCACCCGGTGCATGACCCGGGGGTGGTCGACATGGGCGGTGTCGCTCGGCGCCAGATGGATGGTCGCCCGGTTGTCCCAGAACGCCACGCTGCCCGGCTCCCACCGGAAGCGGACCGTGTACTCGGGCCGGGTCGCCTGCTCCAGCAGCATGTCCAGGAGCGCCCGGCTCTCCGGCCGGGACACCTGGAGAATCTGCTCGACGTAGTAGCCGTTGACGAACAGCACCCGCTCGCCCGTCTCCGGATGCACCCGCACCAGCGGGTGGTCGGTGGCGATCTGACGGTCCAGCAGGTGACGTACGTACGCGTCGTCGCCCGGCCGCGTCTGGTACCCGACCCCCAGCCGGTGCTCCGCGCGCAGACCGTCGGCGAAGGCACGCACGGGAGCCGACAGGCCCGCGTAGGCGACGGCCAGGTTCGACCAGGTCGTGTCACCTCCGTACGGCGGCACGGTCTCGGCGCGCAGGATCGTCGCGGCCGGGGGATCGACCCGCGCGCCGTGGTCGCAGTGCCACCCGCGCAGCAGCGAGTGGCGGCGCCTGCGCAGCCACTCCTCGTGGTCCATGCCGTACCGCCCGCCCAGCTCAAGACGGTCGGCCGTCGTCTCGACCTCGGGGAAGTCCCTGGGCGACGCGCTGCCCCGGGACGGGAGGCGGACCGGTGTCCCGAACCGGCGCGCGAAGGCGACATGCGAGGCGTGGTCGAGCCGTTGGCCGCGGAAGAACACCACCTTCCAGCGCAGCACCGCCGCCCGGATCGCGGCGACGGTCTCGTCCGGCAGCGGCTCCGCCAGGTCGACTCCCGTGATCTCGGCGCCGATGTGTCCGGCCGCAGGCTTCACTTCGAGACGTGTGACCTGGTCCGTCATGGGGCCTCCGTGGATCGTGCTGTGGGCTCGTCGGTGTCCAGCATGACCGCCGGCCCGTGCCCCCGACAGGCCGCCGCACGGCGAGGGCGGACACCGTACGGAAGGGCGGACACCGCGCACGGGAGGTGCACGAATCGCACGGGGTGTGTCCCGTTTCGCGCACTTGCTGTGCCGCACTCCCTTTTGGCGGACCCGGCCGGTGTCGAGAATGAGGCGAAGTGAACGGGGCCCGCCCTCCATCCGCATAGGGGCGGGCCCTGTTTACCTCGACGCAGCCGCCTGTGACCGCGCCCCGGACGGCTCAGTCCCGATGCGGGACGGCTCAGTCCCGGTGCTCGCGCAGGGCGGCGAGAGCGCGGTCGGCGTGGACGCTCATGCGCAGTTCGCTGCGGACCACTTCCAGGACGGTGCGGTCCTGCGCGATGACGAAGGTGACCCGCTTCGTGGGGGCCAGTGTGAAGCCGCGCTTCACCCCGAACCGCTCTCGCACGGTGCCGTCGACATCGGACAGCAGGGGGAAGCCGAGTGTGTGGCGGTCGGCGAACTCCTGCTGCCGGTCGACCGCGTCACCGCTGATCCCGACCGGCCGCGCGCCGGCGCCCGTGAATTCGGTGGCCAGATCGCGGAAGTGGCAGGCCTCGGCGGTGCAGCCGCTGGTGAGGGCGGCGGGATAGAAGAACAGCACCACCGGCCCGTCGGCCAGCAGTTCGGACAGGCTCCGGTTCGTCCCGGTCTCGTCCGGCAGCGTGAAGTCCTCGACCTGGTCGCCCACGTTCACCTGAGATGTCATGACTGTCCCTTTCCGGACCGAGCGACTCCGCGGGCCCACAGGACGAGCGGAACCTGGAGCGGGAGCCGCGCCAGAGCCGCCGCCTTGAGGGGCGCGGGACGATGACGCCAGTCCACGGCCATCTGGACATTGGCGGGGAAGACACCGACGAAGAAGGCGGCGGTGGCCAGCGCGGCCGCCCGACGCGTCCGGGGGAGCGCCACTCCGGCCGCCAGGGCGAGTTCGGCGACACCGCTCGCGTACGTCCAGGTCCGCGGCGCTCCCGGGAGAGCGCGCGGGATGGTGGCGTCGAACTGCCGTGGTACCGCGAAGTGGGCGACGCCCGCGGTGGCCAAAAGGCCGGCGAGCAGCAAGGGCGATCGTTCCGACCGTGGCACGGTTCCTCCTCGGGGGGCCTGCCGCGGATATTACTGGAGGGTAAGTGCCCGTGATACGGGTGGGGCGCGTCGATTGGGTGCCGTTCGGGGGTGTGGGCGGTGGCTGCCGGAGGACCGAACGCCCGTACCGGGTGAAGGTCGGCGTCTCGCCGCTGTCGATGGCCCGCATCTCCATCGGGTCGGTCACGGGACGCGATCCGGACGCGATCCGCTCGGCCACCGGACGCGCTCCGGGTCCGCGTCGACGAACCGGAAGGCCTTCGAAATCCGCCCGCGGGGCCGGCCCTGGCAAGAGGTGGGATTTCGGTCCGTCGGGCGAAGTCCGGGGAATACGCGAACGTCCGGGTTTGGGGATTCGATTCACGGTCAGCCGTAGAACTGAATCGCAATGGTCGACCAGTGAGGACGGGGACTGCGATGGCGGAGGACGAGAAGGCCCGCGCCCGGACGGAACAGGTGAAGGGCAAGGCCAAGGAGACCGTCGGACGCGCGGTCGGTGATGAGCGGATGACGGCCGAGGGCAGGGTCGAGCAGTCCGAGGGCGACGCCCGACAGGCCAAGGAAAAGGCCAAGGACGCGGCCAAGGACGTATTCCGGCACTGAAGACGGCCGATTCGGCAGGGCCCGTCGCGGGGTTTCGCGGCGGGCCCTGCCGAATTCCGGGCCTCGGAGGAGGAGCGAAGAATGTGCGGCCAGGACCAGAGGTCCGCCACCGGCGCGGTGGCCGTTTCGCGGCAGGTGGTCTCGACGGGGCCCGGAAGTCCCGCCGACGTACGACAGGCGGTCAGGCACGCCCTCGCGGGGCGGTCCGGCGGCCGCGCGCGGGACGACGACGAATCCGTCGGTGACGCCCTGCTCGTCGCCTCCGAACTGGTCACCAACGCGATGCTGCACGGCGGCGGTGTCACCGCCTTCGAGGTGACACCGACCGAGCGGGAGGTGCACGTGTCCGTGTGCGACCGGAGTGATCAACTGCCCGTGCCCGTGCGGCAGATCGACGACGCCGGGCGCCTTCGGGTCGGTGGCCACGGGTGGATGATCGTCTGCACCCTCGCCGGCGATGTCGTCATCTCGAACCTGCGGGCCGGCGGCAAGCGCATCACGGCGGTGGTACCGCTCTCAACCGGAGTGAGCCGCTGACCGCGCGGAACCGGCCTCGTCCGACGTCCAGGAGGGCGCCTGGAGTTCGACGTCCAGGGACGTCCGAGAGCGCGGCGCGATCACGGCGCCCGTCCGCTGCCGCGATCGCGTTTCCGGTCTCCGTTCCGTTTCCTGTCCCGTTCCCCGTCCCGTGCCCGTGAGCGGCCCGCCCCCGCGAGCACCCGTTCGTCAGCCGGGACCTCACGCCGTGAGGGCGTCCCGGGACGCGCTCGGGGCCGTCGTGGCGGCGGCCCGAGCCGCGGCCTGGACCGAATACGTGGTCTTCGCGGGGTCGACGAGAGGGTCTCCGAGAACGATCCGGCCCGCAGCGTGCAGCGCGTCGCACTCGCCGGTGGGCAGGGCCACATAGCAACCGCCGCGCCCGGTGGAAGTGTCCAGGGGAAGCCAATAGCCGTACCGGCGGCGGCCGTTCGCGTGCACGGTGAGGCGGACCGGGAACCGTCGCTGGGTGATCAGACGCAGGACCTCGGAACCTTCGGCACTGAGCGGGGTGTGGGTGCGGGGAAGCGGCCGCAGCATGGTCACCGGCCGTCCGGCGGGGCTCGCGGCACGGCGGTGCGAGGTCGGCGTCATGTGCATGCGGCCTTTCGACGGACGGATCGGATCACGCATCGCGGGGGCGGTGACGTTCGGGCTGATGATCATTGTTGCGCAGGGCACTGACATTGGGGGCGGGTTTGTGTTCAGCGGCGTTGCGCCGGTGCCTGAGCGCGGTGGGTTCGCGCGGAGAGCCGGCCCTGGACGAAGGGATCCGTCGCGGGGTCGTACACCCCGGCGTGGTCGGCCAGAGTGTCGGTGATCCGTTCCCACTCCTCCACCTCCGCCCGCGCGTCGCGTGCCTGCCGGCCGGTGGGTGAAACGTCCTCGGCCGCGTTCCGAGCGTCGTCGAGGGCCGCCTTCGCCTGATGATGATTCATTCCGGTGGCGGTGCGGCACACCCGCTCCCACACGGCGTGCTCCAGCTCGGACGGTTCGGGTTCGGGACTCAATGCTCCACCTCGATCGTGCGACGGGACCGCTTGCCTCGTCGGACCCGGGTGCCCCCGGCGGGCGCGACGACACCTCTGCGTGCGTCACCTGTGCCTGTGTCGCCTGTGCGTGCGCCACCGGGGCGTCGGCGGACGGGCGCGGCGGAGCGTTTCGTCACCAGGGCAGGAACACGTGGACGTCCTTGCCGTCGGGCCGCACGATCACGCTCACCTGGTCGCAGAGCGCCTGGATGAGATGCCAGCCGATGCCGCCCCCGCCCTGGGAGGGGCGGAAGCGACGTGGCGCGGGCCGGGTGGTGCTGCTGTCGCGAAGGATCACGTGCACACCGTCGAACGTGGGACGCATCCGCAGCTCGAAGGGACCGGGCGCGTACTGGACGGTGTTCGCGGCCAGCTCGGTGACCACGAGCAGGATGTCGTCCCAGTGCTCGGCAGCCGAGGGCGGTGACGTTCGCGCGAGGGCGCGCAGATAGCCGTCTGCGGCCAGCCGCGCGTCGGTCACGTTGCGCAGCTGCCCGCCGAACGCGCTGGTGAGGGCCCCGATCTCCTCGTACGACGGCTTCTTGTTCCGACTCGGATCGATTTCCATCGCGCCCTTCGTTCGGATCTCGTCGGCGGAATGGCTCTCGCCCCGTCGCGACCCGGTCACCTGGATCAGCGGTCGGTCCCCGGCGAGGGTCCGGTTCTGCCCGCCGTTCCGCCTACGCCGGCGTGTCCTGGGAGCGGGAACGCCCACGGGAGCGGCGGCGCGCCAGCGCGCGCCGTTCGGATTCGCTGGTACCGCCCCAGACACCGACGCTCTGGCCCGTGTCCAGGGCCCAGCGCAGGCACTCCTCGCGGACCGGGCAGCCGGCGCAGACCGCCTTCGCCTCCTGGATCTGCAGCATGGCGGGGCCCGTGCTGCCGATGGGGAAGAACAGATCGGGGTCGACGGTGCGGCACGCCGCGGAATCACGCCAGTTGTCCATACGAGCCTCCTGTGATCGAAGTGGACGCGTTCGTCGGGTTTCGGTTCCCCCTCGGGTCACCCTTGATCGCCCGGATGAAACGGACGAGGCGGCAAAGATCCCGTGGATTCCGGATCGGCCGCACGGGGCGAGCACGCCCGGTGGCGGGAAACGGGCACGGCCGCCGGACCGTCGGCCCCCGATCGGCTCGGTGGACGCACCGGGGTGGCAAGATGGATTCCCAGGTGAAGGCCGGTTGGGTTTCGACGAATGAGCGGGTGGCCCATGGCGCAGGAGTCCAGCGAGGTCTGGGAGAAGTTTGCCGTCGCCTTGGCGGACATGGCACGGGACCTGCTCGCCCAGGACTCGGTGCAGGCAACCCTGGACCGGATCGTGGAGCACGCGACGGTGCTGATCAACGGGTGCGACGAGGGCGGCATCCTCACGGTTCGCCGGGGCGAGGTCAGTGCGCTGGCCGCCACGAGCGACGTCGTGCGCATGGCGGACCGGATCCAGCAGGACCTGCGGGAGGGGCCTTGCTTCGACGCCGTGACCGAGCGGCAGCAGCTCTACGCCATCGAGGACCTGCGTCGGCCGCACGAGAAGTGGTCCCGCTTCGCCCCCGAACTGAGGAAGCTGGGCATGGGCAGCATGATGGGCTTTCTGCTGTTCACCGACGACGACGAACTCGGCGCCCTCAACGTGTACTCGCACCGTCCGAACATGTTCGACGAGTCGGCTCAGCGGGCCGGCTGGATCCTGGCCTCGCACGCCGCCGTCGCGCTCTCCGCGGCTCGTACGCACCAGCAACTCGGCCAGGCGCTGGAGACCCGTCACGAGATCGGTGAGGCGATGGGCATTCTCATGGAGCGCCACGGACTCAGCGAGGACGACGCCTTCGGCGTGCTGAAGAAGGCCTCCCAGGATCACAACATCAAACTGCGGGAGATCGCCCGCAAGGTCTGCGAGACGGGCGAGCGCCCGTCCTGATCCGGCGCGCCCACGAGTGACCCCGGCACGCCCCGGCGGTGATGCCCGGTGGGAATCGCCGGACAGGCCCTAGAGAAAGCGGCGCAGCGGGGCGACGGCCAGCTCCTTGGCGCGCTGGAGCGGGGACCTGTGCCGCCAGCGGGCCGGTTCGATGCCCACGGCGTGCTCCCGGTCCTCGTCGAAGTCCCGGTCGAGGGCCGCGGTGAACGCCTCGTCGAGCACGGCGAGCATGACCTCCTCGTCGTGTTCCATGGACCGGCGGTTGAAGTTCGTGGAGCCGATGAGGGAGGCCACACCGTCCACCGTCATGATCTTGGTGTGGAGCATGGTCGGCTGGTACTGGCGAATCTCGACACCGGCGTCCAGGAGCGCGCCGTAGTGGTGCTGACCGGCGAGTTGGCAGGCCCGCTGGTCGGTGTGCGGACCCGGCAGCAGGATCTCCACCCGGACACCGCGGCGCGCGGTCGCGCACAGCAGGTCCACGAAGAAGGCGTCGGGGGCGAAGTAGGCGGTGGCCAGACGGAACCGGCCCTCGGCGGACTCGAGCATCACGCGGACGAGGGTCTGCATGTCCTGCCAGCCGAAACTCGCGGAGCCCCGCACCACCTGGACGGTCGCCGTGCCCGGCTGGTCGTGGCCGGTGAAGCGGTCCCGGTCGTCGAAGAGCTCGTCGTGGCACTCCGCCCAGTTCTGCGCGAACGCGGCGGCGATGCCGTCCACGGCCGGCCCCCGCACCTTGACGTGGGTGTCCCGCCACTCGGAGGGACCGCGGGCGTCCCCGCACCACTCCTCGGCGATGCCCACGCCCCCGGTGAAGGCGGTGTGCTCGTCGACGACGAGTGCCTTGCGGTGACAGCGGTGGTTCTGCTTCAGGGGTGAGAGCCACAGCGGTTTGCGGAACCACGCGACCTGTACACCGGCGGAGGTCATGGACTCCAGCAGGTCCTGCTCGATCCGCTTCGCGCCGAAGCCGTCCAGCAGCAGCCGCACCCGAAGACCCGCCCGGGCGCGGTCGGCCAGGGCGGCCGCGAAGTCGCGGGCTATCTGTCCGCGCCAGTACACGAAGGTCATCATGTCGATGGTGTGCTCGGCGGACCGCACGGCGTCGAGCATCGCGGCGAAGATCCGGTCGCCGTTGCGCAGGGGAACGAGCTCGTTCCCCTCGGTCGCGGCGATCCCGAGGAGGCGCTCCAGGCGTCTGCGGAGCCGCTGCTTGCGCCGTCGCGCCTCTGTCGGGTCCACCGGTCCGTTCGTCTCGACTCGTGCCGTGATGGTCTGGGACATCCACCGTCTCCCGTTGTCCGTGCCGCGTTCCGCCTCGTCGCTCCGGGCCTGTGAGGAGGGGTGATGGGGTGGCGGCCCCCTGCCGGGACCTGCCCGACGGGGCCGCCACCCCTCCCGCTCGACCGTGTCGGCCCGGGGTCGCCCGGCCCCTTCGACCGCCACGGGAGCGGCGTCGCCGAAGCGCCCCTGGGCGCTCGCGACGCGTGCTCTGGTGCCCCCGATCCGCCGCGGCACTCCCCTGCGGCCCCCGCGACGTCGATCCCGGGCCAACCTCGACCCGTGCCGATGCGGCCTCGCGACATCGGTGGGGCCGGGAGAACGGTCCGCCGGCGCTCGGCGAGGGCACCTGTGACCACGGTGTGAAGGTCGGGGAACCCGTGACATGGGCTCCGGCCCTCCGGGAAGAAGGGGAACAGCCTGCCCGACACACCGGACCGACACGGAGTGGCGCCGCTGTGCGGCGTACGGGTGGGAAGCACGCAAGGGAGGTGAAGGGATGACCACTGTCGAACCGCCCTGCGACTTCGGCCCCGTTCCCGGCGCGAGGCTGGAGAGAAATCCGCAGGCCGCCGTGCACGCCCGGCGGATGGCCCGGACGTTTCTCGGAGGGCTGCCCCGCCAGGTGCCGCGTGAGGCCGCCGAGGCCGTCACCCTCGTGGTCTCGGAGCTGGTGACGAACGTGGTGCGCCACGCGCGCGGCCGGCTGTGCAGCGTGGATCTGTGGGACGTGGGCCACGGAGTGGGCATCTCCGTCTCCGACGACGACCCCGAGCCGCCGCGTCCCCGGCGTCTCGACCTGACCGGACAGGGCGGTTTCGGCTGGCCGCTGGTGCGCCGGCTGTCCTCCGAACTGACCGTGCTGTCCCGCCCGGACGGCAAGACCGTCCGCGCCGTCGTGAGCTTCTGACGCTTCTCGCTTCTGACGCTTCCGGCTTCTGACGACTCCGGGGACGAGCATCATCCGCGATCCGGCGGCGACCACCGACCGCGACGAAATCGCCGTCCGCGCGGCGAGGTTCTCCGTCCGCACGGCGGACGTGTTGTGAACAGGCCCCGGGGAAGCGCGTGATGACCGGTGGCGGAGGACGGGGACGTGAACCGCGCAGCGGTACCCGTCGGCGCCCGTCCCGAGGCAGTCGCACGGATGGCGGACGCCGTCGAAGGGCACGGAGATCGCCGGGCGCGGACCCTGAATCCGGCGGTCGTGCCGACGGCGACGACTCCGCTCCGGCGGACGTCTCCGGAGGACGGACTGCGCGCGTTCCAGGCACCTGCCTCCGTCACCGTGCCCGTGGCCGTGAACGCCTCGGGCGGCTACCACCTGGTCATCAACCCCAGCGGCGTACGACGGTCGGCGAGGGGCGGCCGGACGGGTGGGCCGGGATGCGCGCCCGTGGCGAAGCGCTGCCCGGCGGGGGCCGGGCCGGCGTCAGGCGGACGCCTGCTCGGGGATACGGGGCTTCGCCGAGCCGCCGACATGGCAGAGCAGCAGACAGACGTCGTCGTCCCGCTGCGAGTCGCGGAGCATCGGATCCAGGATCCGGTCGGCGGCGCCCTCCAGATCGTGGTCCAGATCGGCCGCGCGCTCCCCGGACAGTGCCTCGGCCAGCCGCCGGATGCCCGGGTCGATGCCCAGGGCCCGCCGTTCCACCAGACCGTCCGTGTACAGCGCGAGCGTGGATCCCGGCGGAAGCTGCGCCGTGTGGTCCTGGATCTCCTGGTACAGCGGGATGCCCAGCATGGCACCGGGTCTGGCGTCCAGGACACGCACATCGCCGTCCGCAGTGCGCAGCACCGGCGGCGGGTGCCCGGCGGCGGCCCAGGTGACGGTGGTCTCGTCCGGGTGGAAGCGGGCGATGACCGCCGTGGCGTACAGATCGGGCTGGAGATGGTGCAGGAACACGTGCAGGCGGGTGAGGAGCCGGCCCGGTGTGCCGCCGTCGACGGCGTACGCCCGCAGGGCGGTGCGCAGTTGGCTCATCATGACGGCCGCGTGCAGTCCGTGGCCGGTGACGTCACCCATGACGGCGACCAGACCCCCGTCGGGCTGGCGGAACGCGTCGTACCAGTCCCCGCCGATGTTCAGACCGTGGGTGGCGGGGAGGTAGCGCGCGGCCAGGCTGAGCCCCGGTGTCGTGGGAAGGTCCGTGAGCAGGGCCCGTTGCAGGGTCTCGGCGATGTCCCGGTTGTGCTCGAAGCGCTGGGCGTGGTCGATCGCGATGCCGGCCCTGCGGGCGAGCTCGACGAGCATCACCGCGTCGTCCGCGCTCCACCGCTCCCGCGGCGGCGTCAGCGTCACCACGCCGAGGGGCGTGTGCCGGCTCGGCAGCGGGATGCACAGCAGCGGCTGCTCCGGGTTCAGCGCGGAGGGAGGCTGGTCGTCGACGCCGGGCAGACCGCTCGGATGGTCGGCGGCGTACTGCGGGCGGCCGGTGCGGGCGGCGGCGACGGCGGCCGCCGGGTGGGCGGCGTGTCCGCGGGCCTTGGCGTCGTCGGCGAAGAGCCATACGTCGACGCTCCGGGCGTAGTCCGGCACGAGCAGCCGCGGCAGACGGTTCAGGATCTCCTCGTGGTTGAGCGAGGCGGTGAGGGCGGCGCTGGCGTCGGCGAGGAAGGTCAGTCTGCGCCGGGCGCTCTCGGCTTCGGTACGGGCTTTGCGTTCGGCGCCGAACAGTTCGCGCTGGACCCGGCCGGCCGCGTCGAGTTCCGCGTGCAGCGCGAGCACGCCCTGGTTGGTCTGGTGCAGTTCCTCCCGGTGGAAGGCGACCAGCCGTTCCTGTTCGGTGAGTTGGTCGAGCACCCGGGAGGTGTCGTCGTCGGCGCTGAGGAGGGCGTCGGCGAAGGCCGTGCGGTCGCGCGGCACCCGGGGTACGTCGGCGTCGTTGTCGTGGCACGGTTCCGGGACTCCGACACTCGCCTGCCAACTCGGCCTGCTCTCCGCCCCGTTCGACCCCGCGTCGACGGTGACCGTGAGCCGGCCGGCGCGCCCCGCCGTCGAGGGCACGGTCGTGCGCAGGGTCAGCCGCCAGCAGCCCCCCTTGACCAGGCACTGCCGCAGCTGCGCGCTCAGCGCGGTGACCAGCCGGGTGCGCTCCACCGTGGAGACGCCGTGCGCCGCGGCGAGCCGGGCGGCGGCGATGCGGGCACGGGCGGCGTCGTCGACCGTGGTGATCTGCCAGGTATGGGTCATGATCGGTGATCCAGCGGGGTGGGGGTCAGTACGGCCACGGTGGTGTCGTCCCGCACCGGGCGGGCGGCACTGCTGGAATCCCGCACGATCACGGCGGCGGTGACCGCGGGGTCCCAGGAGGTCAGGGGGGCGAGGGGCGGGGGAGTCCAGCGGCTGGGCAGGCCGTCGCTGTGGAGCACGAGCAGGCTGTCCGTGGTCCAGGGCAGCCGGCACTGCGGCAGGCGGGCCGGACGGTGGGCGCCGACGATCCCGGGGTGGGACAGCAGCGGACGCCAGCTGTCGCCGGAGCGCAGCCTGGCTCCGATGTTGCCGATCCCCGCGAAGTCGAGGTGCTGGGTCGCGAGATCGAGCCGGGCCACCGCGACGGCGGCTCCCCGGGTGTCGCGCAGCGCCGTGTGCAGGACTCCGAGCAATTCCGCCGGCGGCAGATGCGCGAGGTGGCGCAGTTGTTCCACGGCCGTTCCGGACGCCTTCGCGGCTGCCGGGCCGTGACCGAGGCCGTCGGCCAACAGCAGCGTGATCCGGTCGCCGGAACGGACACAGGCCCAGGCGTCGCCCGAGCACGCGGCGGCCGCGAGGGGGATGTTGATGCCTCCCGCACGCACCGGTCCGCTCGTGTCGGGGAGGCGGTGTCCGGGCCGGTCCCTGCGGGCCGCGTGGACCCGGGCCAGGGCGACGGTGCCCCGGCCCGGCACGGTGTGCACCTCGAAGTGGTCGGCGATACGGCGACAGGTGCCGAGCCCCGCGCCGAGCGAGGACGTCGTCGAGAATCCGTCGCGCAACGCGGTCGTGAGGTCGGCGATGCCGGGGCCGTGGTCGATCGCCGCTATCTGGAGGGCCGGGCCGCGCCCGGTGCCGGGGTCCGCCAGGTCCGCGTCCACGGTGTCGATCAGTATCTGTCCGCCGCCCCCGTGCTTGAGCAGGTTCGTGGCCAGCTCGGTGGCGACGAGCGCGGCGACGGCCGTACGGTCGCGGCCGAGTCCGGTGTGGTCCGCCGCGTCCTCGGCCGCCACCCGGACGTCCCGGACACGGGTGGAGTCGTGGACGGGTACGTCCCAGACGCGCGTCATCGGCTCTCCTCACGAGGGCGCGGGGCGCCGGCGGTCCAGCAGATCACGGTCACGGCCGTGCCCTCGCCGGGACGGCTGTCGATGGAGAACTCGTGCACCAGGCGCCGGGCTCCGCCCAGCCCGAGGCCCAGGCCGCCGCCGGAGGTGTAGCCGTCGCCGAGTGCACGCTCGATGTCGGGGATGCCGGGGCCCTGGTCGGAGAAGGTCAGGCGCAGCCCCCGCGCGGCCCCCGTCTCCAGGACGGTGGACTCGACCTGGCCTCCTCCGCCGTGCACCAGGGTGTTGCGCGCGAGTTCACTGGCCGCGGTGACCAGCTTGGTCTGATCCACGAGTCCGAAACCGAGCTGGGCGGCTGCCAGGCGCACATGCTGGCGCACCCACGCGAGATCCATGTCACTGCGGATCGGCAGGCAGGCGGTGACACGGCCGGAAGTGTCCGTCACGGGCTCTCCTGCCGTGTTGGGCTGTGGTGAAGGGGCGTCGACGCCGGGGAGAGC
Source organism: Streptomyces sp. NPDC026500 (assembly GCF_055567635.1). Taxonomy (NCBI): domain Bacteria; kingdom Bacillati; phylum Actinomycetota; class Actinomycetes; order Kitasatosporales; family Streptomycetaceae; genus Streptomyces; species Streptomyces sp. NPDC026500. The sequence goes on from NZ_JBVHQB010000013.1 coordinate 19,360, forward strand.
AGGCGCATGGCTTCCTCGGCATTGAGCGCGGTGCGCAACCCCGGCAGGGTGAGGCCCAGTTCGACCAGGGTGATGGCGACAGCGGGGCGCATGCCCGCGACCACCGTCTGCGCGGCGAGCAGCTTCGCGTGGGCCGCGACCTCGGCGAACACGCGTCCCAGGAACGAGTCGACGATCTCCACCCCGGAGATGTCGATGACCACACCGGTGACGGAACTCGCCGCGATGGCCTCGCCGATGTTCCGCTGCAGCTGTTCGGCCGCTTCGTCGTACAGGTCGCCCTGCAGCGTGACCAGGAGGACGGTACCGAGCTTGAGCACGGGCACCTGGGCGCCCGAGGAGCCGGCGATGGGGGCGCTCACCGTGCGCTCTGGCCGGAACGGTCCTGGTCGACGACGGCGATGCCCTGCCGGTGCAGGGCGTACGCGAGGGCGTCGGCGAGGCTGGCCCGGGTGACCACCGTGCCGAGGTCGATGCCGAGGTGGACGATGGTCTGCGCGATGGCGGGCCGGATGCCCGAGACAATGCACTCGGCTCCCATCAGGCGCGCCGCGGCCACGGTCTTCATCAGGTGCTGGGCCACGAGGGAGTCGACGGTCGGCACCCCGGTGATGTCCAGGATGGCGAACCGGGCCTGCTGGCTGACGACGGCGTCGAGGAGGCTCTCCATCACCACCTGGCTGCGCGCGCTGTCGAGGGTGCCGATCAGCGGGACGGCGACCACACCGGTCCACAGCTTGATCACGGGCGTGGCCACTTCCAGGAGTTGGAGGCGTTGCCGGTCGATGAGTTCCTGTCCGGCGCTGAGCGCCGTCTCCAGCACGACCAGGCGGAGCGTTCCCAGCAGCGCGGTGAGGGTGACCGCGCACTCCTCGGCGAGCTCGCGGGGGCTGTCGGCGAGGTCGGCGCTCAGCAGTTCGGAGGCCGCGGGGCGCAGTGCCGCCACCTCGTCGGCGATCCGGGCCGAGGTGGCACCGGTGCGCGCGCGGGAGGCCGCCATTCGCCCCAACTGGTCGCGCACGGTGGCGAACCCGGCGGCCCCGAGGTCCTCCACCCGGCCCGCGACCGCGACCGCGGCGAGCGCCTCGACGACGGCCCGGCCCGCCTCCACCGCCTCGTCCCGGGAGACGGTGAAGACGGTGCGGAACAGCGCCTCGTCGGCCCAGCGCTGGGCGATCTGCTCGCGGCGCCGACGCAGGAAGTCACCGACCTCTTGGGCCGACGACTCCTGATGTACCGCTGTCTGGTGGTCCGCCACGTGTTCTTCTCCTAGGTAGTGCGTCGTGCCGACATCCGGGATCCGCCGTCCGGCGCGATCTCTTGTCGTACGACAACTGTATTCATGGTCCGAGCGTGCACGGCTCCCGCTCACGTCACGGGGATCGCGCGCGGTACCGGCCCGGCCGGCCGGGGCCCGTGCGCCGCCCGGGGCCGGTGGGCGGGCCGGCGTGCGGCCGGTGGCGCGTGCCGGTCGAGGCACACCACGAGGGCGTCGTCCTCCGGTCCGGGCCCGCCCCGGTGACCGGTCGGCTCCCTGAGGACGGCGCGGGGCACCTCCGTCGCGGGCAGCAGGCGGGTTGAGGTGATCGGCCTGGCCGGGGCCTTCTCCCCGCACGTCTCCCCGCCGGGCCCGGCGACGCCGTGGACACCGTCGCTGACGAGGAGTCGCCTGGTCGGCGAGAGTCGCCTGGTCCTCGATGGAGATGCCCGCACGGCGTGCGTTGCGCAGGGCGTCGATCCCCGGGTCGGTCGGCAGTGAGTGCGGAAGGATCGACACGGGCCGGAGCTCGGTGAACCCGTGGTCGGCCTCGAGGAGTTCGACGGACCCGGCCGCGTAGTGACGGCACAGCACGTCACGGACCGCGTCCGGCAACCGGTGGGGGCCGCGGTGCGCAACATCCGCTCCGCGGCCGACAATCTGTTCACGATGTCGGATACGCCGTTCTTCCACTAGTACGATGCCGGGTCCGGGCTCCGGGGGAGCCGGCCCATGACGCGTGGGCGCCGGTATGTGCCGGTTGGTTCCCGTCGAGCCCCCGACAGGCTGACAGTGCCCTGGAAGACTGGGAGAGTGAGACGGTGACTTCGTCCCGCCCGCGTCCGCAGCCCGGTGAGGTGGCTCGCGTGACCGCTGAGGCGGCCGAGCTGTTGGAGATTCTCTGGGGGCGCGCCTCGACGGCTCCCGTCTCCACGTCCCAGCTGCGGGTGCTGTTCGTCCTGGAGCACGACGAGGGGATCAATCTGAGGACGCTCGCCGAGGCGCTCGGCTCGACGCCTCCCTCGACCAGCAGACTGTGCGACCGGCTGCAGGCCGTGGGGTTCATCGAACGCGTACCCGGCGCCATCAGCCGCCGGGAGCTGAGGCTGTTCCTGAGCGCCCGGGGCCGGACCTTCCTCGCGGAGCTGCGCGCACGTCGCGAGCACGCCGTGGAAGCGGTCCTCGCACAGATGCCGGCCGGTGACCGGACCGCACTCGTGAAGGGGCTGGCGGCCTTCTGCGCCGCCGCGGCGGCACAGCTTCGCGAGGGCGACGCGATGGACGCCCGCTCCGCCTGAACGGCGCCTCGGCCCGGGACCGGAACCGGCCGCCGACGGTCCGCGCGGCGCGGTCGCCGCGCGGGAGCGGACCGCCTCACCCGCCGCGCCAACTCAGGCCCCCTCGCCGATGTGGGCGAGTGCGGCGTCGACGCCGTCCAGCGACGCGATCGTGCGGCTGACTCCCGTGAGATCCAGAATCCGCCGGACGACCGGCGCGGGCGACACCAGGCACACGCTCCCTCCGGCGCGTCCGGTCGCGTCGTGCGCCTTGAGGAGGGCGTTGAGGCCGGAGGAGTCCATGAAGGGGACCGCGGACAGGTCGAGCAGCAGGTGCCGCCGCCCGCCGCGTATCTGGTCGGCGAGCCGGTCGCGCAGTTGGGGGGCCGTCTCGACGTCCAGTTCCCCCGCGACAGTGACCAGGGCGATGCCCTCGCCGCACAACGTCACGTCAATGGACACAGGAGCTGGTTCGGCCGGCACGGTTACCTCCTAGGGGGTCCTGACCCGTCGGGTTCGATCCGGCGCTGGGCACGCCGGCGAGCAGATCATCGGTTACCCGCCGAATCGAGGCGCACACCTCGGGTTTCCTCCCTTGCTGGTCGGCGCGGCCCTGCCCACCGGTTGCGACCCTCGACTCTCCCTTTCCCGTATTACCTCTGACACAGAGATATGTCGGCTGTGTGGAGTCGGAGGGTTTTCCCGAGGCCCTGGCCGACGCCTTGGCCGGACTGCAGCGGCTGATCAGAGGGCGGCTGCGCGTCGGTACGACCGGACCGCGGCTGCGCGGAGCCGAGGTCGACCTGCTGCGGCTGGTCGTCGACCGGCCCGGCATCGGTGTGTCGGAGGCCGCCAAGGAGCTCTACCTGGCGGGCAATTCGGTCTCGACGCTGGTCAACCAGCTGGTCCGGGACGGCTATCTGATCCGGGAGACGGATCCGGCCGACCGGCGTGCCGCACGTCTGCTGTCCACACCCGCGGCCGATGCCCGGCTGCGCGACTGGCGGCAGCGGCGCGCTGTGCTCGTACGGAGCCAGGTGCCCCGTCTCGACGACGCCGACCGCGCCGCCCTGCAGGCCGCCCTTCCCGCCCTGCGCAAGCTGGCGGCGAACCTGCACGAGGAGGCCGAGGAGACATGACGCGGCACGAGAGCGGACGGAGGTCCCCCGCACGGCGGGGGAGCCCGGCGGCCGACGGTGGAGGGCCGACCGCGGGCGGCGACGCGGCGGAGGCGGCCAGGACCCCGGTCCCGGCCGCCGGAACGGGCGCCGGCGGCGCGGACGCGACGGTCCCGGCCCCCGGCGGTCCACAGGCAGGTAGCCGTACGACTTGAGCAGGTCCGCGGCGACGCGCTGAGCCCGCATGCTGGTGGTGTGCAAGGACGCCGAGACGACGGCGCGGTGCGCGACGCTCAAGGCGTGTCGTGCAGCCTTGTTGTTGCCGAGTACTACAGCCGGAGATCATGCGACGAGGGTCTTCGTTCGTCGTTGACCGGGCGTGATGCAGAGTGTGACGGCTGAGCAGATAGCCGGGTGGGACGCGGCGCTGACCGAACTGAGCGGCTCGATGGGGCGTTTGTTCAACCGGCCGGAGCCTCGGGTGGTGTTCGCGCAGTTCGTCGCGGGGCTGCTGGCGGAGTTGCCGAGGAAGAACGTCAACGATACGACGTTGCTGCTGGACCTCGACGGGGTGTCCGTCATACACGTTGAGCGGCTTGAGGACGGTACGCGCCGGGTCCATCTGGCCACGGCGGACGCCTCGGCCAGGGCCTGCCCGGTGTGCGGGGTGTTCGCGTCCCGGGTGAAGGGGGCGGCGACCACCCGCGCGTGATCTCCCGTACGGTGAGCGCCGCCTGGAGTTCTTGCGGCACAAGCGACGCTGGTGGCGCCTTGTGTACCGGCATTGACCCAGGCCATCACCATGCCCCTGTTCTTCGGCTCCAACGCCCTCTACCCGGTGGCGGTCATGCCCGGCCGGCTGCAGGCCGTCAGCAGGGTCAACCCGCTCAGCTACCAAGTCGACGCCCTGCGCGGCCTGTTGCTCGGCACCCCCGCTCACCTGCCCCTCGACTACGGCGTCCTGACCGTCGCCGCGGCCTTCGGTATCTGGTCCGCTTCCTCGTTGCTGGGCCGACTGGCCAGGTGAGAGCGGGTCCCGGACCCGGCCCGGAGGGGCGTTGCTCGAGGCTGTCGGCAACGGCCAGATGAGGCACGTCCCCCACCTGCCGTCCGGACCGGCCGATGCGGCAACCCCACGATCTCGAACAGCTCTCGCACCCTGCCGACCAGCACAACATCACCCCGCAGGGCCAGGCCGAACACCCGGACTGCCCCCGCATCCTCGTTGCCTTCGACGAGGCCCCGGGCCCCCTCCGGGCCCGCGACGTCTGCGAAGCCCTCGACCACGAACCGCTGCCCAAGAACATCGAAGGCACCCGCGCCAAGCCGAAACGCCTGGTCAAGCCCGGCATCCTCACCGAGATCAACACCGGCGACCTCGCCGGGCAGCAGTAGCCCGTGCTCCCGCGACCGACAGCTCTGCCGCAGTTGTGGCCGCCGAAGACCATTGCCGGTCTCCGGCGACCCGGCAGCCGGTCCTGTGAGAGTCGGTCGGCCTCATCACCCCGTGGCGACGCGCCAAGACCGATCTGCCGAGGCCCGGGCCACCTCGGCGTCGTACTGCCCGGCCTCGAAGTGAAATGCCGGAGGCCGTGCTTCACCTCCAGGCACCTGCCAGTCGGACCACTCCACGATGCCCCCGTGCCGCTGCACGAACACCGAGACGCGGCCGCAGCATCCGCCCGTGCACTCGGGCTCCCCCAACACCACACGTCTTCCCTCTGCGGTCGCCCACAGCGGGCCGCGACCGTCGGCGGGCAGTGCCTCTTCCACGAACGGGCCACGGCCTCCCTCGCCGACCGGCTCTGCCACCACGTCTTTGCCGTCGATCCACAACCGCAGCTGAGCAGCCCATCGGGACCCTGGTGGCAACGTCCTGATCTCCAGCCGATTGAGCATCGAATCATCCTAGAGGCCGGCTCTGACCTTCGGCCGGGCCGACTGCCAGACCCAGAAAGGACATCAGCTCACGAACCGCCCTCTTGGAGATCGACTCATGTGGCGAGTCCGCGGTAGGGGACGAGGGGCAGGCGATGCCGGTGAAGGCCAGGAAGTGCATGGCCTGCGCATGTGGCGGCGGTGGAGGCGGCGGCATCCGGCGAGCCTGGCCTCTTGGTGTGCTCGATGGCCCAGCAGTGGCGTCCCGGCCGTTCGGAGGACTCGATGCCTTCGTGGGCGATGCGGTGTCGGACACCGCGGCTGCGTCACCACACCAGCGCCGGCGAACCCTCCGTGCGTCTTCGCGTCGGACCGCCCACCACAGCCCATCGTGGTGATCAGCAGCAGCGTGGCGACTGCGCCGCCGGGCGCCCTGATACTCGATCGCATCTGGGCGCTCCAGCATTTCTCCCAACTGGTGCCGCCAGTGACCTTGGGGATCGGTGTGGGTACGCGGACCGTCCGATCGCGCCGACGCAGCAGCGATCCAAGCCGGCCGACGAGCGGCGAGGCGCCCTCAGGCGGAGCGTGTGCGGCGGGAGTTGGCCCATAGAAGAAGTGCGGCGCCGGCTGCGGCGGCGAGGAGTACGCCGCCCGCGGCCCAGGCCACCGTGCCGGTGCGGGATGTCCCGGCTGAGTGCTTTGCAGCTTGCTGAGAAGCGCAGGCTTTTCCGGGTGCGGCGGGGGCGATACGCAGACGGGCCCATGGTTTGTCGGGGCCGGTCTGGTCGACGTCGTGCCGGTAGACGACGTAGATGCCGGGTGCGGAGTCGCAGGTCAGGGTGGTGGTGGCGGTCAGGACGGCTTTGGCGCCGCGCAGGACGGGGCGGTCGGTGAAGGCGCGGGAGGTGAGGGTGATATCTCCGTCCGATCCCTCGTCGTCGTTGTCCGTGATCGTAATGCGGCTGCCGGCCCGGAAGGTCCGCACGTCCCATTCCGACTGGGGCCACGTTCTGTCCGGAGCCCAGCGCTCCTCCAGCCTGGGCGGAGGCAGTTTCCTGGCCTTGTTCCGGCAGGCGCGGCGTGCCGCCTCGTCGGCGGGTTTTACGCGCACCTGTGCCCATCGGAACGGATGCTCGTCCGGGCCCACGTCTCCGGCGCCGCGTTGCGTCACCGGGTAGGTGCCAGGCCGGGCGTCGCAGGCGATGGTGACGGTGGTGGTCAGCACCGGATGCATCATGCGCAGCTTCCCTGCCGCAACGAACGCAGGGGAGTTGATCGTTGCGAGGTAAGTGGCATCGCTGGCCGCGGTGTTGACCGTCAGTGTGTCGCCGGGATGCACCGAGCGGACACTTCCGAACGGGAGCGAGGGTCCGGGCGGCGAGGCCGAGGCCGGCCCGGCTGCCAGGAAGGGGAGCAGGAGAGGGAGTGCCGCCCACGCGGTCTTGCGGAGTCGGTCCATCGTTGCACCCTGTCCTCGTATTTGATGCCATGTCGGTTATCGCTCACTAGTGCGCTATCGCCACCCGATTGAACATATGTGCGGGTTCTGGGTAGTTCAGGGCCCGCTCACTGTTCGGCCCTCTTCAAGACGGAAAGGCATCTTCTTGCGTTCCAGATGCAGATGGATTCAAGCCCTTGCGCTCGGACTGGGTGCAGGAGTTCTCGGCGCCGGGACGGCATGGGCCGGGACAGGTGATCCGTCACCGGTGGTCTCCGTCCCACCGACGGCCTCCGCATCACCGAAGACTCCCGGCACCGGGCCGCAGGTCCCGCCGACGCTGTCCCCGCCGTCGTCGACGGTCGCGGGGGCCGTCGACCCGACCGACTCCGCCACCCCCTCGGACGCCTCGACGCAGCCCGCCGAGCCGTCCCCCTCGCAGTCTGCCGAGCCGACCATCTTTTCCTCTCCCACGGACGGAGCGAGTCTGAGCGAGGAGGAGAAGTACGCGGATGCAACCCTCGAGCGGAGCGCCCAGCATTGGAGATGTGAGCAAGTTGGTGGCTGTCTGCAACGGTCTTTGTGGATGGTCGCACCCAGTCGCCGTGGTCTGCCGAGCACGGCGAGCGCAGACGGGAGAGACATCATGGCCAAGCCCGACGCAGTCTTCATCTATATCGGCACCTATCCGAGCGAAGCCGCGGCGCGAGCCGACTACGACATCGTCAAGGATCTTCACTCGGCCGGTGCGGTCGGTACCTACGACGCCTCCGTGGTCACCAAGGACGAAGCCGGCAAGGTCCATGTGAACAAGGACGAGACGGCCACCAGGCATGGGGCGTGGGGTGGAGCCGCCGCAGGGGCTGTCGTCGGCTTGCTGTTCCCGCCGGCGGTCATCGGCACCGCGCTCGTCGGCGCGGCCGTGGGAGGTGTGGGCGGCCACCTGTGGCGCGGAATGTCGCGAGCGGACGTCAAGGAGTTCGGCGAGATCATCGACGAAGGGGAAGCCGCCCTTGTCATTGTCGGCGCGAGCACCCTCTCGCAAGCTCTGGAGAAGGCCGAGCTGAAGGCCGAGAAGCAGATCGCCAAGGAACTCGATGTCAGCACGAACGACATCGACAAGGCGGTGCAGCAGGCAGCCACCGAGGTCGCCTGATCCGCCTTGTTCCCGTCGTGGAGCGGGGCCCTGCCGGGCTTGCCGCCCGCGGCAGGCCCCCTTCATGCGCCGTTCCCCGGCCGCGGTGGCGCGTCCGGAGGCGGCCAGGAGCGCGAGCAGGGCGAGGAGGATGAGGACGAGTAGCAGGATCGTCAGGGCAGTCGGGTGGTTCCAGAGCGCGAAGACCAGAGCCACGATCAGCAGTGCGGCCAGGGCGATCCAATGGCGGTGTGCCTGGGTCCAGGTTCCCGCCCGGCCGGTGCGGACCTGATGGGCGTACGCCCATCAGGCGACGGAGTCCACGGCGCGTTCGGACGGGCCCCGGACCGCGACCGGGAGGAGCGTGTGCCCGACATCGGGATGCTCGGCCAAGTCATCGCGGTCACCATCGGCCTCAGCGCACCTGTTGCACGGAATGTCCGCTCCGTTCTTCGCGGGCCGTTACGGCAACTGGTACGACGCCGCACTCGCCGCCAACCCGGGGCTGCGGGAAGCCCAGGCACCTGCGGATGTTCTAAGAAGCCGGTGAGCGGGCCGCGGCGCCTGCGCTGACGGGCGCAGCCCGCGCCGCCATGCGGGGTGCCCGGGGCGGATCTACCGTTGAGGGGAAGCCCGGCGCTCGCGGATGCTCGATGCACCGCCACCGTTGCTCACCCGGCGCCGGAAGCCCACGGGAAGGCACCCAGACATGGCCACTGCGTCGGAAACCCCTGTCCTGGACACGCTCGCCGCGATGACGGTCGACTCGATCGAACGATGCGGGCTTGCCCCGGACATGCTGCTGCTCACGCGCATCGCGGCCCTGGCCGCCTCGGAGGCTCCGCCGATCTCCTACATGGCTCATATCGGCCCCGCCATGGAAACAGGCATCACCGCGGCCCAGTTGCAGGACGTCCTGGTCGCCATCGCTCCCATCGTGGGCACAGCCCGCGTCATGACGGCGGCGGGCAACATCACAGCAGCGCTCGGCATCGCCATCGCTGTCGCCGACGCCGAGATCGAGGCCCAGGGCTGAGACCGACCGCCACCAGGAACAGACAATCGACACGGCTTGCCAAGTGAGGGGACCACGACAGCCCTCCGACTGCCGTGGTCCCCAGGGGCGTCAGAGCCAGGCAGGAGAACCGCCGATGCCCCAGCAGAAGGTCGGCCGTGATCTGTCCCGTGACAAGGAGCCGGGCCGTCTCGCTGCGCGGGCACCGCATCCTGTTCGCGGAGCTGAACGCGTCCGGCGAACTCGACTGGACCCGCGTGTGCGTGGACGGCTCCCACGGCCGCGCCAAAAAAGGGGAGACGCGACCGGTCCGTCGCCGGTCGAGCAGGCCCTTCGCCCTCCTCCACCAGTTCAAACGCCTCGCCATCCGATGGGAACGACGCCTCGAACTCCACGACGCCTCCGTCTCCCTGGCATGCGGCCTCATCTGCTGGCGACGCCTCAAGAAGGCCCACCCATGATCCTGTTACGAGCTCTTTAAGGTCTTCGGGAAGCGTCGACGTTGTTGTGTATGCAGCTCTGCCCAGCCGTCGTTGATGAGCAGTGATGAAATTCGATCCTCGATGCATCTGGTGCGGCAGAGGTGTCGTTTCCCGGCGGCCAGGCTTGACGCGCGGCTGCGGCAGGCGCGTTGCGCTCACCCGCACCGGGGTCTTGGAATCCGATTGCGCCCAACTCGACGCCGACGAGCGTCGTCAGGCCATCCGCCGAGCAGGCCCGTACCCAGACCGAGCGTGGGTACGAGGCGGTTACGTCGAGGTCCAATCCACTGCACCCGCGTACGGCACGCACCGCCACGAAGCCGTCCGGGTGACCCGGGCCGTCCGCGCCGTTGCTAGGCAAGCACGTTGACGGCCCGGGCGACGACGAGTCCGAGGATCAGCAGGGAGACGAGGGACTGAACGCCCATGACGATCTTTGCCCAGGGGGCCAGTGGCATGACGTCGGTGGGGCTGAAGGCGGTGGCGTTGGTGAGCCCGAGGTAGAGGTAGTCGATGAAGCGGGGGCGCCAGTCGGCAGCGTTCAGTTCGGGGCTGAGCTGCTGGGGAAAGGCGAGTGCTGGTGTCGGAGACATGTGGTGGGCGCGGGCGGCGGCACCTCCGCTGTCGAGTTCGAAGTAGAGCAGGGAGAAGGCCAGGACCGTACCGGTCCACACCGTGCCGCCGGCCTGCAGCAAGCTCACGGCGGAGTTGGTCTCCTTTCCGCCGTGGACGAGGTCGTCGACGAGGCGAGCGGTCGACCAAACGGCGCTGAGGGCCAGGACGCCGACGAGGGCGATCGACACGGTCCGCAGGACTGTCGAGCGTCGGCTGATCCGGCGGGGGTCGCCGGCGATCAGTACCAACAGAAGCAGCCCCTCGATGAGAGGGAGCACCCAGCGAGGTGCCGGACGAAGGTCGTCGGGGAGCAGCATGGTCAGCGCGATCGCTGTGACGACTGCCGCGGCCATCGGCCAACGGGATTCGCCGAATGACACATGCCGACGACGAACCCCGGGCGGGTTGCTTATGGGATGTCGGTTCGCACGAGTGGCGGTCTGGCGGGTTTCGGGGGTCAGCCTGCGACCTGGATCTCGCTTCCGCAGGGCGCGCCGCGACAAGGCTGGTGAAGTCCGGACCCGCACGGGCGGCCACCTCTTCCGCAGGGGGCGAACTGCACATTGCGTAAATATCTTGCGCCGGGTCCGCTGTGCAGGCATCTCCGACTCGCGGGCTGCTCTCCCTGTGGGGCCCATGGGAGGCGCCGGCCGCATACGGTCGGCGTCCCGCACGCACCCGCGGTGTTCGGGAACGGAGCGAATCCCTCAAACGGATGACCATGGTCTTTCGCGAGCACGGGTTGTCGGCCGCCAGGGAATCAGTCGGTTTGTCTGGGCGGCTGGATCAGCCTGCGGTGCGATGCGATGCGGTGCGATGGGTGTGGGCGGATGAGTCCCTCTACCCGGTGGCCGTCATGCCCGGCCGGCTCCAGGGCCGTCAGCAGGGTCCACCCGCTCAGCTACCAAGTCGACGCCCTGCGCGGCCTGCTGCTCGGCACACCCTCGAACCTGGCCCTCGACTACGGCGTGCTGGTCGTGGCCGCGGCCCTCGGCGTCCTGTCCGCCTCCTCGCTGCTCGGCCGGCCGGCCAGGTGAGCCGGCGGCCCGGGCCGGGTTGATCGATTGGTGAGGCCGGGCGGTCAGGCTTAACGTCGATGGAGTGAACATCCATGTTCACCGCTGACCCGAGATGCAGGGCCATCCCCCATGACGGCCGATCACGTGACATCCTCCGAGTCTGCCGAGTCCCCGCAGCGGGGACGAGGCAGCGGTATGGCGCTCTTCATCCTCGCCTCGTGTCAGCTGATGGTGGTCCTCGACATCACCATCGTGAACATCGCGCTGCCGCACATCCAGACCTCGCTCGGCTTCTCGACCGAGAACCTCTCCTGGGTGATCAACGCCTACACGCTGACCTTCGGTGGTCTGCTGCTGCTCGGCGGACGCTCCGGTGACATCCTCGGCAGACGCCGGGTCTTCATGTTCGGCGTGCTGCTCTTCGCCTTCGCGTCGCTGCTCGGCGGACTCTCCCAGGAATCCTGGCAGTTGCTCGCCGCACGCTCGCTGCAGGGCGTCGGCGGGGCCATCGCGTCGCCCACCGCCCTGGCGTTGATCACCACGACCTTCCGTGAAGGGCCCGAGCGCAACAGGGCGTTCGGCGTGTTCGCCGCCGTCTCCGCGGGCGGCAGCGCGATCGGGCTGCTCGCGGGCGGCATCCTCGTCGAGTGGCTCGACTGGCGCTGGGTGTTCTTCGTGAACATCCCCATCGGCCTGCTGATCGTGCTCGCCACCCCCCGCTACATCAAGGAGTCCGAGCGCCACCCGGGCCAGTTCGACTTCCTGGGCGCCATCACCTCCACGCTGGGCATGGTGCTGATGGTCTACGGCTTCATCCGGGCCTCGGAGAAGGGCTGGAGCAACCCCATCACCCTCGCGGCCTTCGGGGCGGCGCTGGTCTTCCTCATCGCGTTCGTCGCCACCGAAAGGCGGTCGAGACAGCCCATCACGCCGCTGTGGATGTTCCGCGACCGCAACCGCGCGGGCGTCTACGCGATGATGCTGAGCCTGTCCGCCGCCATCTTCGGGATGTTCTTCTTCCTGACCCTGTTCGTGCAGAACATCCTCGGGTTCAGCCCGCTGCAGGCCGGCTTCGCCTTCCTGCCGGTGAGCGCGATCATCGCGGTCGGCGCGGGATTCGCCTCGAACCTGCTGCCCAGGTGGGGTCCCAAACCCTTCATGGCCGTGGGCGCGGTCCTGTGCGCCCTGGGCCTCGGCTGGCTGACACTGACCGACGTCGACAGCACGTATCTCGGCAGCATCCTCGGACCCACCCTGGTCTTCGGATTCGGCATGGGCCTGCAGTTCGTGTCGCTGACGCTGATGGCGGTGTCCGGAGTCCAGCCCAAGGAGACGGGTGCCGCCTCCGGCATCCTGAACGCCACCCAGCAGGTCGGCGGCTCCCTCGGCCTCTCCGTGCTGGTCACGGTCTTCGGCACCGCGAGCCGCAACGAGGCCACGAGCCAGGTCGCGAACTTCCTGTCGACGGCGACCCCGGCGCAACGGCTGCAGTTCCGCAGAACGGGACAGCTGCCGGCGCCCTGGAGCCAACAGGTGCTGACGTCCGGCATCTCGGGAGCGTTCGTCGCGGCCGCCGTCTTCGCCGTCTTCGCCGCGCTGGTCGCCCTGATCGTCATCCAAGTGCGCCCCTCCGACCTGGAGCGGCTCCAGGGAGGCGCCGCTTCCCTCACACCCGCTGACGGATCCGGCGACGCGGCGGGCGCGTCGGCGCGCGGCACCGACGGGGAAGCCGGAGGCCCGTGAGGGACCGTCCGATCCCGGCCGCACCCGGTCCGCTCACCCCAGCCGACTCCCGACGCTGACTCCTGCCCGCGGGAGATGAGCCCGGTGGCTTCCAGGCGGGTGGCGGGCCTGCGCCCGGTCGAGTCGATCCCCGAGTTGTCCGGGAGGCGCCCTGAGCCGCCGACTCAGGGCAGCGGCTGTTCCGCCCAGATGACCTTGCCCTCGGGTGTGTAGCGGGTGCCCCAGCGGTCGGTGAGCTGTGCGACCAGGAACAGGCCGCGCCCGCCCTCGTCCGTCGTCGCCGCGTACCGCAGATGCGGTGAGGTACTGCTGGCGTCGAAGACCTCGCAGATCAGCGCGCGGTCCAGCAGCACGCGAACCCCGATCGGCCCGTTCCCGTAGCGGATCGCGTTGGTCACCAGCTCGCTGAGGATCAGCTCGGTGGTGAACGCCATCTCGTCGAGCCCCCACCGCGCCAGTTGCCGGCTGACCGAGGCACGCACCTCGCCGACGGCGGCCGGTTCGGACCTCACCTCCCACGAGGCGATCCGGTCGGCACCGAGGGCGTGGGTACGGGCCACGATCAGGGCGATGTCATCGCTCGGCCGGGCCGGCAGAAGGGCGTCCAGAACGGCCTGGCAGGTGTCCTCCGGCGAGCGGTCGGCCCCGGCCAGCGCCGTGCGCAGCAGTTCGAGTCCGACGTCGATGTCCCGTTCCCGGTCCTCGACCAGGCCGTCCGTGTAGAGGACCAGTCGGCTGCCCTCCGCCAGTTCCAGCTCGGCCGTCTCGAACGGCAGACCGCCCAGGCCGAGCGGCGGGCCGGCGGGAACATCGGGGAACTCGACGCTGCCGTCCGGACGGATCACCGCCGGCGGCGGATGTCCGGCGCGGGCGACCGTGCAGCGCCGGGTCGTCGGGTCGTAGACGGCGTACACGCAGGTGGCGCCCGTGACGGCGGCTCTGCCGTCGTCCGTCGTCTCGTCCTGGTCGATACGGCCGACCAGCTCGTCCAGGAGTCCGAGCAGCTCGTCGGGCGGCAGATCGAGCGCGGAGAAATTGTGGACCGCCGTACGCAGCCGCCCCATCGTCGCGGCGGCCAGCAGTCCGTGGCCGACGACATCGCCCACGACGACGGCGACCCGGGCGCCGGGCAGCGGCAGCACGTCGAACCAGTCGCCGCCGACCCCCGCCTGCGCCGGGAGATAGCGGTAGGCGAGGTCGAGGGCGCTCTGCTCGGGCAGCGTGCGCGGCAGCAGGCTGCGCTGCAGGGTCACGGCCATCGTGTGCTCGCGGGTGTAGCGGCGCGCGTTGTCGATGGAGACCGCCGCGCGGGCGACCAACTCCTCGGCCAGGGCCAGATCCTCCACGTCGAAGGGTTCGGGCTTCTCGGAGCGCCAGAAGTTGACCACGCCCATGACCAGGGGCCCGACGCGCAGCGGGACGGTGATCAGGGAGTGGATTCCGTAGTCGACGACCTGAGCGGTGCGCTGGAGGTCCTGGGCCAGCCAGCCCGGGGCGCCGCCGAGATCGGGTTCGACGACGGCCTCGCCGGTGCGGAGGCTGTGGGCCTGAGGCGTGGAGGGGACGAACCCGATGTGCTGGCCGACCGGATAGAGCGGGGCGTCCTTGCGGATGCCGCCGGAGGCGGTGCGGCGCAGGCCGGCGCCCGCGTCCGGCTCCTGTCCGTTCAGTACGGCGTCGGCCAGGTCCACGGTGACGAAGTCCGCGAACCGGGGGACGGCGACCTCCGCCAGTTCCTCGGCCGTCCGCGTGACGTCCAGGCTCGTACCGATGCCCACCCCGGCGTCATAGAGGAGTTTGAGCCGCTCGCGGGCGATCTCGGCCCGGCCGGAGAGCGCGCGCAGTTCGGTCGAGTCACGGAGTGTCGCGACGCTGCCGGCCGGGCCGCCCTGCAGGTCCGTGGGCCGCTGGTTGATGGCCAGGAGCTGGTCCCCGACCAGGTGCACCTCGTCCGTGGCGACGCGCCCGGAGGCCAGCAGCTCGGCGGTGCCGGCGTCGAGGCCGAGTTTCTGGACGTGCTGTCCCTCGGCGTCCGCGGGGAGGTCGAGCAGGCGGGTCGCCTCGTCGTTGGCCAGGAGCAACTGCCCCTCATCGCCGACGATGATCACTCCCTCCCGGACGGAGTGCAGCACGGCGTCGTGGTGCTCGTACATCCGGGTCATCTCGTACGGGCCGAGGCCATGCGTCTGGCGCAGCAGGCGCCGGCTCACCAGCGCGGTGCTGGTGGTCGCCAGGGCGAGCGCGATGCCGGCGGCGCCCAGCAGCAGGGGCAGCTGGCGGTCGGCGGCGCCGCCCACGTTCGCCGTGGTGATCCCGGCCGACACCATGCCGACGACCTTGCCGTCGGGTGCCTTGATGGGGACCGTGGCCTGCACGAGCGGTCCGAGCGTCCCGTTGATCTGCTCGGTGATGGAGTGCCCGGCCAGCACAGGTGCCGTGGTCCCGACGAACTTCTTTCCGATCCGGTCGGGCTTGGGGTGGGTGTAGCGGATCGCGTCGGTGTTCAGCACGACGATGAAGTCCACCTTCGACGCCTTGCGGGCGGCTTCGGCGCTGGGTTGCAGCAGGGCCGTGGGGTGCGGGGCGTTGAGCGCCGCGCGCGTGCCGGGCGCGTTGGCGAAGGTCTCCGCGACGGCGAGCGAGCGGTTGCGGGCCTCCTGGGTGCTGTCGTGCCGTACCTGGAGCACCAGTGCGACCGCCGCGGCGACGACCAGGAGCAGCACGATCACCACTTGCAGGACGAACACCTGTCCGGCGACACTGCGCCCGCTGAGCGCGGAACGAAGCCCGTTGGACGGGCCGCGCCTGTGCTTGCCTTCGTGTGACCCACGCTGATGGTGCGCTGTGTTGGGGCGGCGGGTCGACTGAGCCCGGGTTCGACCCAATAGTCCGACCATGTGCTATGTCTACACTGCCGGACGCCTGGTGGCGAGGGGCATCACGCACAGTGAGCGTTTGCCGTCCCGCTCGTGGGGCAGGTCGCAGTGTTGGTCCTGCGCGGACGACGCTGCTCTCGCGGGCGTCTGGCCGCATGATGGGAGACGTATCTTTCCACCCGGATTTGTCGCTTCGGCGCGGGAGGCCCAGATGACGACCGTGGACCGCTACCGGCTGACCTTCACCCATCCCGGACCGGATTCGCGCATGGTGACGGATGAGGTGGTCGTCGAACGGACGACTACCCACGGGCCGGGCGGCAACCCGGTGTACAGCGATCCCACCGGCATTCTCCGCGCCGAGATCAGCCCGGCCGGCGAGGTCCGCATGCTGGCCAGCGGCGCTTATCAGTCCCCGATCAATCCGGCTGCCGAACCGATTCCCTGACCGGCCGCGCGGCGCCCGGCCGGGAGCTTCGCGTCGGCGGCCGGGAGGTCCAGCGCGAAGCGAAGGCCCGGGCGGCCGTTCAGTTCGATGTCGCCGGTGACTAGGAACCCCGTGCGAGCCAGGACGGTCCGCGACCCGGTGTTGTCGGCGGTCGTTTTGGCCAGCAGGGTTTTCAGGCCGTGCTCGCCCGCGGCCAGGGCGCAGATCTCCCGGACGGCGTTCGTGGCGAGC
This sequence comes from Streptomyces sp. NPDC026500, assembly GCF_055567635.1. NCBI lineage: Bacteria > Bacillati > Actinomycetota > Actinomycetes > Kitasatosporales > Streptomycetaceae > Streptomyces > Streptomyces sp. NPDC026500. The sequence continues at coordinate 35,896 of NZ_JBVHQB010000013.1, forward strand.
CCCCGCCCGGCGGCCCGCTCGGCGACGCGGTAGCCGAGTTCCGCCGAGCCCTGTGCCACGGCGAACAGGTTGAAGCGCCCCAGCACCGCGCCGGCGCCGTCCACCACGAGATGGAAGAGGTCCAGCCCCGCCTCCTGGTCGGCCAGCAGCTCGCGAAGGCGGGCGTCGAACTGCGTGAAGTAGGCGTCGCCGCGGTCCGGGATCGACGCGGCGAAGTAGGCGCGGTTCTCCCGCTCGAACGCGAGCAGCGCGGGCGCGTGGTCGAGGCGGAGACGTTCGAGTCGTGGCATCCGGCCATGCTAGGGACCCGGGTGGCCCCGGGCACTTGGATTTCCTCCGCCGCGGTGGGGGTCCGGGCGTCCGGCGTGTCCCGATGCCGGTAGGACCTGCGGCGCGCCCCGGAACGTACGCCACCGACGTCACGCGGGTCGTACGAAGGGGAGTGATGCGCGAACGCCCGTACGGCGCCCCGTCGGTGGCCGTCGGTGTCACCCGGTGGCCGAAGGGCCTGCCGGATTCGGGACGGCCGGGGTGTCTTCGCCCTCCGGGTCGATGTGCGGGAGGATCCGGTCCAGCCAGCGCGGAATCCACCACGCACGGGCCCCGAGCAGGGTCATCACGGCCGGCACGAGCAGCAGCCGTACGACCGTCGCGTCGATCAGGACGCTGACGGCGAGTCCGAGTCCGAGCATCTTGACCACGATGTTGTCGCTCACGATGAACGCGGCGAAGACGCTCACCATGATCAGGGCCGCGCAGGTGATGACCCGGGCGGTGATCTCCAGGGCGTGCGCGACACTCGCCTTCGCGTCCCCGCTGCGCAGCCAGAACTCGTGGACCCGCGACAGCAGGAAGATCTCGTAGTCCATGCTGAGCCCGAAGATGATCGCGAACATCATCATCGGCACATAGCTCTCGATGGGCACTTTGCCCGACACCCCGAGCGCCGGCCCGCCCCAGCCCCACTGGAAGACGGCGACGACGACACCGTACGAGGCCGCGATGGACAGCACGTTGAGGACCGCCGCCTTCAACGCGACGAGCAGTCCGCGGAAGACGATCAGGATGATGATGAAGGCGAGCGCGACCACCACGAGGATGATGAGGGGCAGTCGGCTCGCGACGATGTTGCGGAAGTCGACCTGGGCGGCCGTGGTCCCGGTGACATAGCCCTTGGCGGACGTGCCGGACACGGCCTGCGGCAGCGTGGTGTCGACCAGACGGTTCGTCAGGTCGGTGGTGTCCTGGTTCTGCGGAGACACCTTGGAGAAGACGGTGCCCACCAGCACGTCTCCGTCCTGGGTGGTCGTCAGCGGCGTGACCGCGGCCGCACCCGACACGGCGTTGAGTGTCTTCTGCGCCTGCGACTCCAGCGCGGAACGCTGACTGGACGGAACGTCGGTCTGGTCGACGACCACGGTCAGCGGACCGTTGGAGCCGGGCCCGAAGGCGTCCGACATGATGTCGAACGCCCGCCGGTCCGTGAACGAGGTGGGATCCGCGCCGTCACCGATGTGCCCGAGCTGGATGGAGAACAGCGGGATGGCCAGCACCAGCACCGTGAAGAGGCCGCCGGACAGGAACCGCCAGGGATGCCGCTGCACACGAAGGGCGTAGCGGTGCCAGGTGCCGTGCGCGGGAGTCCCGGGGTCGGCATCCGTCTCCGCGACCGGCTTGCGCAGGTGATAGCGGTCGATGCGGGTGCCGACGAGCCCGAGCAGGGCGGGTACGAGGGTCAGCGCGCCGAGGACGGCCGAGACGACTGTCACCGCCGCCGCGAGGCCCAGTTTGCTGATGAAGGAGACACCGGAGACGGACAGCCCGGCCAGGGCGATGATCACCGTGCAGCCGGAGACGAGGACGGCCCGCCCGCTGGTGGTGGTGGCCCGGCCCGCCGCCCGCACCGGATCGGCGCCGTTGATGAGGTTCTGCCGGTGGCGGGTGATCAGGAACAGGGCGTAGTCGATGCCGACGCCCAGGCCGATCATGGTCGCGAGTGTCGGTGACACCGTCGCGAAGGTGAACGCGGCGGCCAGCAGGCCGAGACAGGCCAGGCCGCCCACCACGCTGATCAGCGCGGTCACCAGCGGCAGGCCTGCCGCGATGACGCTGCCGAATCCGACGAGCAGGACGACGATCGCCACCGCGAAGCCGATGGCCTCGCTGATCCGGTCGTTCGCGGCGGGCCTGGCCAACTCGCCCAGCGGGCCGCCGTACTCGACGTCGACGCCCGCTGACCGCAGCGGCTGCACGGCGCTGTCCACACCGTCGAGATACGCGTCGCCGAGGGTCGAGGGCTGCACATCGAAGCGGACGGTGATGTAGCCGGTCTTCCCGTCGTCGGACAGCGGTCCGACGTTCGGCTGCTGGGACTGCCCCGAGGGCGGCTGCGAGCCCGGCGGCGGCAGCGGATTCTGCGCCGACAGGACGTGCGGCAGCTTCTGCAGATCGCCGACGGTCTGGCTCATCTGCGAACTCAGCGACGTCAGGGGCTTCTGCGTGTCGCGCAGCACGACCTGGCTGCTGTAGCCGCCGGCCGCTGGGTCGTGCTTCTTGAGGACGTCCAGGCCTTCGGTGGACTGCACCCCTGGAAGGGTGAAATTGTCCGAGTACTCTCCGCCGAACGAGCGGTTCAGCCCCTGCAGCACGCCGAGCACGACGAGCCAGGCCACGATCACGATCACGAAATGGCGGGCACACCACTCGCCCAGCCGCTGCAGTCTCCCCGGCTTGCCCGGCTTGCTCTGCGAAGTGGCTTGCGTCGCCGACATGCGCTGCTCCTGCTGGAAGACGACACCTCCGACTCCGTCATTAGACGACGTGACGATCATCGCGGCCCGCCGAGAATCAGGAGCGGATCAGCCGCGCGGCGACCTCGGGCGACCGGTTCGGCAGTCCGGGATCTGTCGATCCGGCCGGTGCCCGTTCGTTCTGTCAGTGGGGCACCGGTGCCGAGCCGGTACGGAACGAAGGCTGTGATGAGGATGTACGAGGTACGGACGCTGCTCGAAGGACACGGGCTGGTCGAGTCACCGCGCTGGCACGGGGACCGGCTGTACTTTTCCGACTGGACGGCGGGCGAGGTCCTCGCCCTCGACCCGGCGAGCGGCCACAGCCACGTGGTCGCCCGGGTGGCGTCGCTGCCGCTGTGCACCGACCGGCTCCCCGACGGCCGCATGCTGATCGTCTCCTCCCCGGACGGCCTGCTGCTCCGCCGGGAAGCCGACGGCTCCCTGGTCACGTACGCGGACCTGGGCCGGCCCGGCTGGAACGACATCGTGGTCGACGGCCGCGGAAACACCTACGTGAACCGGGCCGACTTCGACCCGATGACGGGCGAGACGGCCAGGCCGGGCTCGGTGTCGCTGGTCACCCCGGACGGCTCGGTGCGCGAGGTGGCCGACGACATCGCGTTCCCCAATGGGATGGCCGTGACCCCCGACGGCTCCACCTTGATCGTCGCCGACTCCTACCGGCACAGTCTCGTCGCCTTCGGCATCGGCGCGGACGGCGCTCTGTCGGGCCGCCGCGTCTGGGCCGACCTGGGAGAGGGAACCCCGGACGGCATCTGCGTCGACGCGCAGAACGCCGTCTGGTACGCCGATGTACCGGGCCGTTGCTGTGTGCGCGTCGCCGAGGGCGGCGCCGTGCTGGACCGGGTCGACCTCGACCGGGGCGGCTTCGCCTGCGTACTGGGCGGCCACGACCGGCGGACGCTGTTCATCGTGGCCGCCACCTGGCGCGGTATGACGGAGTCCGAGATGGTGACACCCGGCTCCGGTCGGGTACTCGCCACGCGGGTCGAGGTGCCGGGAGCGGGCCGGCCCTGACGCCGTTGCCCGTCGGGCACCCCAACGGGGAAGCCGCCGGGGATGGTTCGGGTAAGCCGTGTGTCCGGGAGGTGGCGCCGGGCGGCCCGGGGAAGCCGTACGTCTGGAATGTGGCGTCGGGCGCTTCGTGGAGTTCGTGCGTCGGGGCGGCGCCAGTCGGACTGCGCGGGGAAGCCGTGCGTCGGGGGAGGGGTGCACGGGTCGGCTAGCAACTCCCCTCCAGTGGGGGCGGGTTGAGCGGTGCGTGCGTCGGTCGTCGGCGTTGTCACCCGGGGAGCAGGGCACACGGCAGGGGTTTCGGCGCGCGGTCGTAGGGATAACCCTCGATTGGCAGCAAGCGCATGTCATGCCTGGGTCAAGAGTGCGATCCTTCCTCCACCTGTACGGCAGGTGCCCCACGCCTGCCCTCAGTCGCGTTCCCGCACGCCCCTGCTCAGCTCTTCCCGGACAGCACATCCCGTCTGCCCGGTCTGTCACCGGCCGCCGACCGCGGCCGAAGCAGTAGGAGTACGAGTGAGACGTTTCCCCCGTCAGGCGACCGCGGCCGGAGCCTTGGTGGCCACCGCCGCATTCCTGGCCGTCGGTATACAGACGGTCCCGGCAGTCGCCAAGCCCGCCCCCCACACAACCCCCCTGCGCACCGGGGGCCTTGAGGCCAAGCTCACCCCGGCCCAGCACGTGGCGCTGCTGACGAAGGCATCGAAGCAGACCACGGCGATTGCCGGCACCCTCGGCCTCGGCCCGAAGGAGAAGCTGGTCGTCAAGGACGTCGTCAAGGACAACGACGGCACCCTGCACACCCGTTACGAGCGCACCTACGCCGGCCTCCCGGTGCTCGGCGGTGACATCGTCGTCCACACCCCGCCGGCCTCGCAGGCCACCGGCACGGTCAGCACGACCTTCAACAACAAGCACACCATCAAGGTCGCGAGCACCACCCCGGCCGTCACCAAGTCCGCTGCCGGGGCCCAGGCGCTCAAGGCGGCCAAGTCGCTCAAGGCGGAGAAGCCCGCCACCGACAGCGCCCGCAAGGTCATCTGGGCCGGTACCGGCACCCCCAGGCTCGCCTGGGAGACCGTGATCAGCGGCCTCCAGGACGACGGCACGCCGAGCAAGCTGCACGTCATCACGGATGCCACCACCGGCAAGGAACTCACGCGGTACGAGGGCATCGAGACCGGCACCGGCAACACCCAGTACAGCGGCGCGGTCACGCTGAACACCACGTTGTCCGGCTCGACGTACCAGCTGACCGACTCCACCCGAGGCGGCCACAAGACGTACTCGCTGAACAACGGCACCTCCGGCACCGGCACCCTGATGACCGACGCCGACGACGTCTGGGGCACCGGCGCGGGCTCCAACACCCAGACGGCCGGCGCGGACGCCGCGTACGGGGCCCAGATGACCTGGGACTTCTACAAGAACACCTTCGGCCGCAGCGGCATCAAGAACGACGGCGTCGCCGCCTACTCCCGCGTCCACTACAGCACGGCGTACGTCAACGCCTTCTGGGACGACAGCTGCTTCTGCATGACGTACGGCGACGGCACCAGCAGCACCCACGCGCTGACCTCGCTGGACGTCGCGGGCCACGAGATGAGCCACGGTGTCACCTCCAACACCGCGGGTCTGAACTACACCGGTGAGTCCGGCGGTCTGAACGAGGCGACCTCCGACATCTTCGGCACCGGTGTCGAGTTCTACGCCAACAACTCGACCGACGTGGGCGACTACCTCATCGGCGAGAAGATCAACATCAACGGCGACGGCACGCCGCTGCGTTACATGGACAAGCCGAGCAAGGACGGCAGCTCCGCCGACAGTTGGTACTCCGGTGTCGGCAACCTGGACGTCCACTACTCCTCGGGCCCCGCGAACCACATGTTCTACCTGCTCTCCGAGGGCAGTGGCAGCAAGGTCATCAACGGCGTCACCTACAACAGCTCGACCTCCGACGGCGTGGCCGTCGCGGGTATCGGCAGGGCCGCGGCCCTGCAGATCTGGTACAAGGCGCTGACGACGTACATGACGTCGAGCACCAACTACGCGGGTGCCCGTACCGCCGCGCTGAACGCCGCGACGGCGCTGTACGGCGCCAGCTCCGCCCAGTACGCGGGCGTGGCGAACGCGTTCGCCGGCATCGCCGTCGGCAGCCATGTCACCCCGCCGACGAGCGGTGTGACCGTGACCAACCCGGGCAGCCAGTCCTCCACCGTCGGCACCGCGGTGAGCCTGCAGGTCTCGGCCAGCAGCACCAACAGCGGCTCCCTGACCTACGCCGCGTCCGGTCTGCCGACCGGTCTGTCGATCAACAGCTCGACGGGCGCCATCACCGGCACGCCGACCACCGCGGGGACGTACAGCACGACCGTCACCGTGACGGACAGTACCGGCGCGACTGGCACCGCGTCCTTCACCTGGACGGTCAGTACCTCGGGCGGCGGCGGCACCTGCACCTCGGCGCAGCTGCTCGGCAACCCCGGCTTCGAGTCGGGCAACACCACCTGGACCGCGTCCAGCGGGGTCATCACGACCGACACCGGCGAGGCGGCCCACGGCGGCTCCTACAAGGCGTGGCTGGACGGCTACGGCTCGACCCACACCGACACGCTGTCCCAGTCGGTGGCCGTCCCCAGCGGCTGCAAGGCCACGCTGACGTTCTACCTGCACATCGACACCGCCGAGACGACCACCAGCTCCGCGTACGACAAGCTGACGGTCACGGCCGGATCGACCACGCTGGCGACCTACTCCAACCTCAACAAGGCCACCGGCTACGCGCAGAAGAGCTTCGACCTGTCCTCCTTCGCCGGTTCGACCGTCGCGCTCAAGTTCAGCGGCGTCGAGGACTCCTCGCTGCAGACCAGCTTCGTCGTGGATGACACGGCCCTGACGACCAGCTGACCGGCAGTCCCCCCATCCCCCCACAACGGCCGCGACGTGGGTCCTCTCGGAGGACCCACGTCGCACGCCGTTCCGGGCCCTACTCGAACCGGGAGGGGTCACCCGCTCCGATGCGTACGAACTCGGGCTCGGCGCCGGAGAAGTCGATGACGGTCGTCGGCTCGGTGCCGCAGTCGCCGGAGTCGATGACGGCGTCCACCACGTGATCGAGGCGGTCCTTGATCTCCCAGCCCTGGGTCAGCGGCTTGTCCTCCTCCGGCAGGAGCAGGGTGCTCGACAGGAGCGGTTCGCCGAGTTCGGCGAGGATCGCCTGGGCGACGACATGGTCCGGGATCCGCACCCCGACGGTCTTCTTCTTCGGGTGCAGCAGCCTGCGGGGAGCCTCCTTCGTGGCCGGCAGGATGAAGGTGTAACTGCCGGGAGTCGCCGCCTTCACCGTGCGGAAGACCGTGTTGTCGATCCGTACGAAGTGCCCCAGCTGCGCGAAGTCCTCGCACATCAGCGTGAAGTGGTGCCGTTCGTCGAGCTGGCGGATCGAGCGGATGCGGTCGATCCCGTCCCGGTTGCCGAGCGCGCAGCCGAGGGCGAAGCAGGAATCCGTCGGGTAGACGATCAGCCCGCCGCTGCGGACGATCTCCGCCACCTGGCTGATGATGCGCCGCTGCGGGTTCTCCGGGTGAACGTCGAAGTACTTGGCCATGCTTCGAGCTTAGGGGGTGACCCCGATGTGACCCGCCGAGCCGCACCCGGTCACCTCCGGACGGACCGAGCCCCGGCACCGGCCACGAGCCCCGGCACCGGCCACGAGTACCGGCACCGTCCGCCAGTACCGGCACCGGCGTCCCGTCGGTCGTCCGGGGACATTTCCACCGGTGGTTTCGCGCCCGGATTCTTTTCCCCGGTCACGGCTATAGGAACCTCGAGGTCGTCTCGCTACCCTCCGCCGCATGATTTCCACGGTGGTCTGGGGTACCGGCAATGTCGGCCGCGCGGCCATCCGCGCCGTCGAGGCCCACCCGATGCTGAAACTCGGGGCCGTGCTCGTCCACGACCCCGGCAAGGTCGGCCGCGACGCGGGCGAACTCGCCGGGCTCGACCACGGCCTCGGCGTCGCGGCGAGCGACGACATCGACGCCGTCCTGGCCGCGGGCCCCGGAGCCGTGGTCTACGCGGCCACCGGTGACATCCGCCCCGATGAGGCCCTCGCCGACATCGGCAGGGCGATCCGGGCCGGTGCGGTGGTCGTCACGCCCGCCCTCTATCCGCTCTACGACCAGCGCAACGCCCCGCCGGAGTTCCGGGACCCGATGCTCGCCGCCATCGCGGACGGCGGCGGCTCCCTGTTCGTCTCAGGAGTCGATCCGGGCTGGGGCAACGACGTCCTGCCCCTGCTGATCAGCGGTCTCGGCAGCACGGTCGACGCCATCCGCTGCCAGGAGATCTTCGACTACTCCACGTACGAACAGGAGGAGTCCGTACGGTACTTGGTCGGCATGGGGCAGCCGATGGACTGCGAGCCGCTGATGCTCGCCCCGTCGATCCCGACCATGGTGTGGGGCGGCCAGATACGGCTCATGGCGCGGGCCCTCGGCGTCGAACTCGACGACATCCGCGAGACGTTGGAGCGGCGCCCGCTCAAGGAGACGGTGAACACCCGCACCATGGGCGAGTTCGCGGCCGGCACCCAGGGCGCCGTGCGCTTCGAGGTGCTGGGGATCGTCGGGGGAGAGCCCCGGATCGTCATCGAGCACGTCACCCGTATCCACGCGTCATGCGCTCCGGACTGGCCGACGCCGCCCGACGGGGACGGCGCCCACCGCGTGATCATCGAGGGCCGCCCGCGCATCGAGGTCACCGTCGCGGCCACCGACGAGGGCGAGAACCGCTCGGCCGGCGGGAACGCGACCGCGGTCGGCCGCCTGGTCGGCGCCATCGACTGGCTGGTGGACGCGGAACCAGGGCTCTACGACGCACTCGATGTCCCGCTGCGCCCCGCAGTCGGCCGACTCGGAAGGAAGTGACCCATGACCCTGCGCATCGACATCCCCGAGGGACAGGAACCGATCGGATACGTGTGGGGCGAGATGGTGCCCGGCATCGGCATGGCCGCGGCGAACTTCTCCCTGTCGGTGTACGAGCACACGACGCTGGGCCTGCGCGAGTTCGAGGCCGCCCGCCTGCGCATCGCGCAGATCAACGGGTGCCGGTTCTGCCTCGACTGGCGTACGGAGCGGGAGGGCCACAAGGTCGAGGAGGCGTTCGCGGACGCGGTGACCCAGTGGCGTACCGCCGACACATTCGACGACCGGACACGGCTGGCCGCCGAGTACGCCGAGCGGTACGCCCTGGACCACCACGGCCTGGACGAGGAGTTCTGGACACGGATGACCGCGCTGTACAGCCAGCGGGAGATCGTGGAGCTGACCATGAGCATCGGCTCCTGGCTGGCGTTCGGCCGGCTCAACCATGTCCTGGGCCTGGACGCCGTGTGCGTGCTGCCGACCCATTGAGCGGATCCGGGCCGCTCGGCGAATCCGGCCCACCGGGCGAGTCGGGGCCGGACGGCCCGGCTCGTTAGAGGTCCACGGCGATGATGTTCTCGATGTTGCGTTCGGCGAGGGCCGTGATGGTGACGAACGGATTGACGCTGGTGTTGCCGGGAATCAGCGCGCCGTCGATGACGTACAGGCCCGAATAGCCCTGCAGGCGGCCGTAGTTGTCGGTGGCCTTGTTGAGCACGGCACCGCCGAGCGGGTGGTAGGTGAGGTGGTCGCCCCAGATCTTGTACACGCCGAAGAGATCGGTCCGGTAGATCGTCCCCTCCTTCGCGTTGATCTTGTCGAAGATCGACTTGGCCATGTCGATGGCGGGCTGCTTCCAGGCGGTCTGCCAGTTGAGGTCGACGGAGCCGGTGGCGGCGTTCCAGGAGAACTGGGCGCGGTTCGGGTTCTTGGTGATGGACAGGTAGAAGGACGCGAAGGTCTCGATTCCGGTGGGCAGGGGCGCGACCTCGGCGAACGCGCCGCCGGCGGTCCAGTTGTCGATGCCGCCGCAGGGAATGCTGGCCTGGAGCGAGCCGGTCGGATCCCACAGCTGGTTGGCCCGGCCGCACATGACGTTGCCGTTGTCGCCCCAGCCCTTGCCGATCTCGCCGTTGAGGCCGGGCAGTGCGCCGGTTGCCTTCAGTTTGACCAGGAGCTTGCTGGTTCCGACGCTTCCGGCCGCGAAGAACACCCGGTCCGCGGTCACCGTCTTGGAGGCCGTGGCGTCGCCGTTGGTGTTGAGCTGGTCGATCAGGACGGTGTAGCCGCCGCCGGACGCGGGCGAGACCGAAGTGACCTTGTGCAGCGGTGAGACGGTGACCCGGCCGGTGGCCGCGGCCTGGGCGAGATAGGTCTTCTGGAGGGACTTCTTCCCGTAGTTGTTGCCGTAGAGGATCTCCCCGGCGAGCGCCGACTTGGTGGCGGTGCCCGCGGCCTCCTGTTTCATGTAGTTCCAGTCGTACACGTCGGGCACGAAGACGAACGGGAAACCGGAACGCTGGGCCTGCTTACGGCCGACCCGTGCGTACTGGTAGCAGTCCGTGGTGTCGAACCACCCCGGGTCGACGAGACCGACGCCGAGCGCGGCGTTGGCGCGCGGATAGTAGGTCGCGTACATCTCGTCGGCGTTCACCGACGGGAGGATGGCGCCGAAGTTCTCCCGTTTGGGGGTGACCGCCATGCCTCCGTTGACCAGCGATCCGCCGCCGACGCCACGGCCCTGGTACACGATGATCTGGCCCATCTCCTCGGCGTCCAGGATCCCGGTGTAGCGGGGTACGTCCTTGTCGATGGGGAAGCCGAGGAAGTTGCTGAGCGGCTGCTTGGTTCTGGTGCGCAGCCAGTACGAACGGTAGTCCGGGCTGGTCGTGTTGGCGAAGATCTTGCCGTCCGATCCCGGGGTGTCCCAGGCCATGCCCATCTCGACCATCTGCACGTCGACGCCCGCCTGGGCGAGGCGCAGGGCGGCGACCGAGCCGCCGTATCCGGTGCCGATCACCAGGACGGGGACGTGTGCTCCGGAAGGGATCGACGAGGCCGCCGTGGCGATCTGAGCCGGGGCCGCGACGGCGCGGCCGGCGAGGGTCACTGCTCCAAGAATAGAACCTGTTCCAGCAATGAATCGTCGGCGCGAGACACCTCTGGAATCCTCGTTGTGCTGGTTGATGTCACCCATGTGACACTCCTCACTCTCGATGAGTGGGAACAGGTTCTACTGTTACTGGCTTGTTAAGTCACTACATACCGGTTGGTAACTTGTGTCCGATCTTGGGGTGATCGGCGAGGTCTGATCCGCTTGCTCTTGACTTCACAAGACCCTCGCGCGACATTTCTGACGCTGCATCAGAACCCGTACGGCGGGGGCCTGTCGGCTCCCGGAACACGGAACGCCTCCCCATTCCCTCGCCCTGCTGGAGCGCCCTGCCATGTCCCCGAGCGCCGACCCCGCCAGACGTACCGACTCCTTCTCGGCACCCGGCCCGTCACGGCGCCGGGTCCTCGGCGCGGCGACGGCCGCCTCGCTCGCACTCGCCACCGGAGCGGCCGGAGCCGAAGCCGCCGAGGCGGCCGACCTGCCCCTGCTCGGCACGTACGACGTCGTCGTGGTCGGCTCGGGAGCCGCCGGGATGACCGCGGCCCTGACCGCCGCGAAACACGGACTGAGCTGCGTCGTCCTGGAGAAGGCGCCCACCTTCGGCGGCTCGGCGGCACGCTCCGGCGCGGGCATCTGGATCCCCAACAACCCCGTGATCCTCGCCGCAGGCGTCCCCGACACCCCGGCGAAGGCCGCCGCCTACCTCGCGGCCGTGGTCGGCCCGGACGTCTCCGCCGACCGGCGCCAGGCCTTCCTGGGCAACGGACCGGCCATGATCTCCTTCGTGATGGCCAACAGCCCGCTGCGCTTCCGCTGGATGGAGGGGTACAGCGACTACTACCCGGAGCTCCCCGGCGGCCTCCCGGGCGGCCGCTCCATGGAGCCCGACCAGCTCGACGGCAACATCCTCGGCGCCGAACTCGCCCACCTGAATCCGGCGTACATGGCGGTCCCGGCCGGCATGGTCGTCTTCAGCGCCGACTACAAGTGGCTCACCCTCGCCGCGGTGAGCGCGAAGGGCGCGGCCGTCGCCACGGAGTGCCTGGCCCGGGGCACCAACGCGGCGCTGCTCGGCCAGAAGCCGCTGACCATGGGCCAGTCGCTCGCGGCCGGACTGCGCGCGGGCCTGCTCGCCGCCCAGGTCCCGGTCTGGCTGAACACCCCGCTGACCGACCTGTTCGTGGAAGGCGGTGCCGTCACCGGCGCCGTGGTCACCCGGAACGGCGCGTCCGGACTGGTCAGGGCCCGGCGCGGGGTCATCGTCGGCTCCGGCGGCTTCGAGCACAACGCCGCCATGCGCGCCGAATTCCAGCGGCAGCCCATCGGGACCGCCTGGACCGTGGGCGCCAAGGAGAACACCGGCGACGGCATCCAGGCGGGCCGACGTGCCGGTGCGGCGCTCGACCTGATGGACGACGCGTGGTGGGGCCCGGCCATCCCGCTGCCCGACCAGCCCTACTTCTGCCTCGCCGAACGCACGCTGCCCGGCGGCCTGCTGGTCAACGCCGCCGGAGCACGCTTCGTCAACGAGGCCGGGCCCTACAGCGATGTCGTGCACACCATGTACGACCGCAACCCGAGCGCTCCGGACATCCCGGCGTGGCTGGTCGTCGACCAGAACTACCGCAACCGCTACCTGTTCAAGGACATCGCGCCGACCTTCACGTTCCCCGACTCCTGGTACACCTCCGGCGCCGCCTGCAAGGCGTGGACCCTGGACGACCTCGCCGGCCGGATCGGCGTCCCCGCGGCCGCCCTGCGCACCACCGTCAGCCGCTTCAACAGCCTGGCCCTGAGCGGCACGGACACGGACTTCCACCGCGGCGTCAGCGTCTACGACCACTACTACACGGACCCCGCCGTCCTCCCCAATTCCTGTCTCGCCCCCCTGTGGCTCCCGCCGTACTACGCCCTGAGGATCGTCCCCGGCGACCTGGGCACCAAGGGCGGCCTGCGCACGGACGCCCGCGCACGCGTCCTGCGCGCGGACGGCACGTTGATACCCGGCCTGTACGCGGCGGGCAACGCCAGCGCGGCCGTCATGGGCCACAGCTACGCGGGAGCGGGCTCGACGATCGGTCCCGCGATGACGTTCGGGTACGTCGCGGCACTGGACATCGCGGCGACCTGACGGAGACGGAGGGCGGGACCACCGACCCGGCCCCGCCCCAAGCCGTCAGCCACTCTTGCCGTCACCCTTGCTGTCGCTGTCGCCGTTCTCGTCGCTGCGGAGCCGTGGCGTCAGGACGAGGATGGAGACGTCGTCGCGGATCGAGGGGCAGAACTCGACGAGGTCCTGCCACACGCAGTCGATGAGCTCGTCCGGGGGCTCCTCGGCGAACGCGGCCAGCCGATCCGGCAACGGGTAGAAGGCGCCGGCCTGATCCCGGCTCTCACTCACGCCGTCCGACGCCACGAACAGCCGATCGCCGGGCTCCAGGTCGACGGTGCGCACGTGCGGCGGGGACAGCTCGAAGAACCCCAGCCCCAGCGGGGACCCCGGCTCGGTGTCGAGTTCGACGGCCTTCGTGCCGCGCAACAGCAGTGGGTAGGGGTGCCCGCAGGACACCAGCCGCACCGTGTCGGTGCCGGGTGGGAACTCCAGGAGCAGCGCGGTGGCGAACAACTCGGCGTGATCGACCGCCGCGGAGTCCACCACCAGCCTGCGATCGAGCCGGGCCGCGGCCGCCTCCAGATCGCGCTGGTCCAGCACCGTTTCCCGGAACGCCCCGAGAAGCGAGGCGACCGTCCCCACGGCCGACAGCCCGTGTCCCTGTACGTCACCCATCACGGCCCGGACCCCGAAGGGCCCGTCGCGTACGTCGAAGAAGTCACCACCGACCAGCGTCTCCCGCTGCGCGGCCCGGTACAGCCCCGCGCAGCGGACCGGACCGACACGGTCGGGCAGCGGCGGCAGAACCGCGAGCTGGGCGGCCTCCGCCACCGACCGCACGGTGACCAGATGCGCGTCCCTGCGGCTGCGGACGAGGGCCACGAAGACGCTGAGCACGGCGATGAAACTGATGGTGAGGAGGTCCGCGTTGCCCGGACGGTTGAGCTGCAGGGCGGGGATGGTCAGCAGGAAGACGACGATCGCGCCGAAGCCGGCCGTCGCCAGAGGCCCGTAGGAGAGGACGGCCAGGGAGGGAATGGCGCCCAGCAGAAAGCCGATGTCCAGTGAATGACTGCTCACGAGCTCACCGACGCAGACCCCTACCAGCAGGACCGGCGGCAGCAGCCGCACCCAGCGCGGAGGGGGCGAGCCGCGCAGCCATCCCCGGTGGTCGTCACGCCGACCGGGCGCGGCCTTCGTGGCCATGGCACTCCTCCTTCAGCCACCACGCTCCCCCATTCCGTGCCGCAGCGCATTCCGATCGGCCCGCGCAGAGCCCCGCCACCACGGGGACGGGGCTGACCGGGCTCCACAGGCCGGATGCCCGTCGACGGCGATTCATCCCACCGCCGTCCTGGCTGTCTCGGCGGGCGGCCCGATCAGCGCGGGTCGGGTACGGCCTTTCGAAGCCCCGCACGGATTGCTCCGGGGCGAGAGTTCACCGGATCGGGTGAGCGACCAATCCGCCGGACCCCCGGATCCGGATTCCGACCGTGACGACAGGACAGAACTACGTGCATGCCCCGGCGACTTGGGTACGGAACGCGCTCGGCGCCCTGAGCGGGCTTCTCGCCGGGTTCGCCGCCCTCGCCGTCGCCCAGTTGGTGTCCGCGTTCGTACGACCCGAAGCGGGCCCGGTCGTGGCGGTCGGCGGCGCCGCGATCGACCGCACACCGCCTGGGGTGAAGGACTGGGCGATTCGTCACTTCGGCACGAACGACAAGCTCGTTCTCCAACTCGGGATCCTCGTCGTCCTCGCGCTGTTCGCCTGTGTGCTCGGCGTGCTCGCGGTGCGCCATCGCCGCGCGGGCGCGCTGGGAGTGCTGCTGTTCGGTGTGATCGGCGGTGCCGCCGCGATCAACCGCCCCGATTCCACGAGCTGGACCGACGCCCTGCCGTCGGTGGCTGGAGCGCTGTGCGGCGCACTGCTCCTGCACGTCCTGACCGGCCGGCTCGTCACCGCCCGGCCCGCACCCTCCGCGCCGGATGTCGCGCCGGAGGTGTTGCCGGATTCCGAGTCGGCGTCCGCGCCGAATCACGCGCCGGATTCCGAGGCCGCCGCGGACGCCCCCGGGACGGCCGACGGGCCTGCCGTCCCGGCCACCACGTCGAGCGAGCCGCTGTCCGGCTGGGACCGGCGCGGCTTCATCGTGGCCGCCACCGCGGCCGCCGCGGCATCGGCCGGGGCCGCGGCACTGGGCCGGTCGCTGAACGGCTCCCGTGGCCAGAACGCCGTCGCCTCCCGCTCGGACCTCGTGCTGCCCGTCGTGGCGTCCCAGGCCGCGCCGATTCCCAGGGGGGCGCAGGTTCGTGTGCCCGGCGTCAGCCCCTTCGTGACAGCGAACGCCGACTTCTACCGGGTGGACACCGCCCTGGTGGTCCCCAAGGTGGACGCCACCGGCTGGCGGCTGAGGATCCACGGCAAGGGCGTGACCCGCCCCATGACCCTGACCCTCGACGGACTGCTGCGGCGCGAGCTGATCGAGCGGGACATCACGCTCACCTGTGTGTCCAACGAGGTCGGCGGCCCCTACGTGGGCAACGCCCGCTGGATCGGAGTGCGCCTGGCCGACCTGCTCGCCGAGTGCGGGGTGCGACCGCCGTCCACGGGCGGCCCGGCCGATCAGCTGGTGGCGCGCTCTGTCGACGGGATGACGATCGGCAGCCCCGTGGACGACGTGATGGACGGCCGTGACGCTCTGCTGGCCGTGGGGATGAACGGCCGGCCGCTCCCGTTCGAGCACGGCTTTCCGGTGCGGATGCTCGTACCCGGGCTGTACGGCTATGTGTCGGCGTGTAAGTGGATCAAGGAAATCGAGCTGACCACCTTCGACGCGTACGACCCGTACTGGGTGAAGCGGAAGTGGGCGCGCAGGGCTTCGGTGAAGACCCAGTCCCGTATCGACACACCCAAGCCGTTCGCGCGGCCCAGGGCGGGCACCGTCATGGTCGCCGGGGTCGCCTGGGCCCAGCACCGCGGGATCGACAAGGTCGAGGTGCGGGTCGACGACGGGCGCTGGCAGGAGGCCCGGCTGGCGGCCGAGGACACCGTCGACACCTGGCGGCAGTGGTCCTTCCCCTGGCGGGCCACCAGCGGTGGCCACACCCTCACGGTCCGGGCCACCGACCGCACCGGTCACGTACAGACCGAGAAACGCACCCGGACCATTCCCGACGGCGCCGACGGCCGGCACTCGGTGGTCGTCACCGTCGACTGAAGGCGACCGAAAGCCGTGTCCGGCACGTTCCCGCCGGACACGGTGGATGCAGCGGACAGGTGGACACGGCGTACAGGGTGGACACGGCGGACTTCCGGCGCTCAGGGCTCCGCGGGCTCCTCGGTCGCCGCCGTGTGCAGATGGGCGAGCGCGTCGAGTACGACGGTGTGCCGGTGCCAGGAGAGCCAGCGGCCCACCACGAGGCCGGTGGTCTCCAGGGCGCGGAGCTGGGCGCGGGTGAACCCGGGCAGCGGCCGCTCGTGGTGCGAGGAGGCCATGCCGATCGGCACACCGGCCCGGTTGACCAGGGGCACGCTGTGACAGGCCCGGCTGCCCGCCCGCAGGATGACGTGTCGCGAGCCCTCGTCGAAGACCTCGGCGGTCGCCACGTCGCGGACGGTGACCTGTCGGCGGTCCTCGGCGGCCTGGGCGCACGACGTCGTGGGCGAGTCGACGAACGCGAAGAAACTCGTGAACTCGCGCTCGAGACCCACGTGCCGCACCATCCGCAGCCGCCCTCCCTCCGCGAGCTGGACGTTGCCCATCCCGGTCTGGGTGACGTCCAGGACCCGGTGCAGGGCGGCGCTCAGCACCTCGCCCTGGTGCGTGCGATCGGCCCCGGCGGTCCGCAGGCCGGGCAGCGGGGGAGGGGGCGTCCGGGTGCGTTCCGCGGCACGGGCCGGTCCCTCGGGGCTGTGCCCGGTCCGTACGACCGCGTCCGCCAACGTGTGCAGCTTGATGTTGAACCGCTGCGACGCGTCGCGCAGCAGGGTGAACGACGCCTCGGGCGCGGGCAGCCGGTAGCGCTCCATCAGCACGCCCTGGGCCAGCGAGATCGCCGGGTGCGCGTGCAGACGCTCCTGCAGGTCGGCGTTCTGTTCCCGCAACCGGACGATCTCCTGGCGCAGGCCGGCGGGGTCCGCGTCCGGCTCGGGGACACGTCCCTCGGCGGCGGGTGGGAGCTGTGACTCCTGGCTCATCGTGTACGGCATCCTCACTGACGGCGTCGGTTTCCACCAGCAGCCCGAATACCCACGGGAAGGCAGTGCGGGCCGCCGCCGCACGGCCGGGGCGCGCGACCGCGCGGCCCGCGGACATCACGCGGTGCGTGCCTGCTTCCCAAGCACTGGCGCCGACCCTATCCCGGGGAGCCGTCCGCTCCGCAAGAGATCCGGCCGAGATCCGGCCGAGCTCTCTGCGACGCGACGGGCCCGCCCCGGCCCCGCGTCGTCCGGTCGGCGAGCCCGAGGAGGCCCGGCCCGCAGTCCCGGGGCATGGTGGAGGGGTGACAGGACTGGCCGTGCTGTTCGCGCTGCTCGGGGCCGCCAGCAACGCGATGGGCACGGCATTCCAACGCAAGGCGGCCTCCCGCGTCGCCGAGGGCGGCGGACTGCGGCTCATCCTCCAGCTGGCCCGGCAGCCCCCGTGGCTCATCGGCATCGCCGGGGTGGCCGGGGCCGCGCTCTTCCAGGCCCTGGCACTGGCGAACGGGCCGCTGTCCCTGGTGCAGCCCCTGTTCATCCTGGAACTGCCCTTCGCCCTGATGATCGCCATCCCGTTGCTGCACCGCCGCCTGCCCCGCGCGGGATGGTGGGCCGTCGCCGGTGTGGTGGCCGGCCTCGGTCTGGTCCTCTTGGCGGCCGCTCCCTCGGGAGCACGGTCCGACGCCGCCATGGAACGCTGGATCCCGGTACTGATCCTGTGTCTGGGAACCGTGGCCGTCGCGGTCGCCGTCGCCCGTCCGGGCCGCCCGCCGCTGTTCCGCGCCGCCGTGCTGGGATCGGCGTCGGCCATCAGCAACGCGCTGACCGCCGCGCTCCTGAAGTCGGCCGTGGGCACGCTCGATGACGACGGCTTCGTCGCCTTCCTCAGCGTGTGGCAGACCTATGGATTCGTCGTGACCGGGGTCGCCGCCGTCCTGCTGCTGGAGAACGCCCTGCAGGCGGGCCCCCTGGTCGCCTCGCAGCCCGCGCTGACCATCGGCGACGCGACACTGAGCCTGCTGCTCGGCGTCACCCTCTTCGACGAGACGATCCGCACCGGCTGGTGGCTGCTCCCCGAACTGATCGGGGCCGGGGTGGTCCTGTGGGGCGTCCTGCGCTTGACCCGGGTGGTACCGCACCTCGCGGACATGGCCCATTGACACTCGGCCGGCCCGGTGCCGGTGCCGAAGCCCGAGCGACGGACACCGACTGGCCGACACTCGCTCGCTTAGTGACTGCCGGGACTGGACAGACCAAGGTGGTGACGAGTCGGATCGAGAACGTTCGGGAACTGGTCGCGCGGACGCGGTATGTCCTCTTCGGCTTCGACGGCCCGATCTGCCAGCTGTTCTCCCGGCACAAGTCGGAGGTCTTCGCGCGGGCCCAGGCGGAGTGGCTGACGGAACGGGGCCTGTACGCGGTGCTCACCGAGGAGGAGCGCGGCCGCACAGATCCGTACGGCACGCTGACGGCGGTGGCCCGACGTCGCCCCGGCAGCGAGCTGGTGGCCGAACTCGAAGAGTGTCTCACCCGGTTCGAGCTGACGGCGGCTCGCACCGCGATGCCGACGGCCTACGCGGACCCGCTGATCCGCACCTGGGTGGCGGTCGGGGCGAAGCTCGCCGTGGCGACCGACAACTCGGCCCGGACCGTCACCACGTACCTGGACTCCAGAGGGCTCATGCCCTGCTTCGCTCCGCACATATACGGCCGTACGCCGGACCTGAGCCTGCTCGATCCGTCCCCGGCGATCCTGGAACGAGCCCTGAACGAGATGGGGGCGGTGCCGGAAGCCTCGCTGATGATCGGCGGCACTCCCTTCGACCACGCGGCGGCCCACCGCGCCGGCGTCCGCTTCCTCGGACATGCCCGCAACCCCGCCAGAGCGAGGCCGCTGCACGAGGCCGGCGTACCCCCAGAGCTCATCGTGGCCTCCTTGGAGCCGGTGCTGCGGGCCCTGCGTGAGCGTTTCTGAGCCGAATACTCGGCCATACGAGGGGAATCCCGGCCGGAAACCCGTGTGCATGCATCGCCGGAGCCGGGGCAGCAGCATCCTGAGACAGCTCGAGGAAGCTACCCCCCTGGCGAACCCGAGCTGCACGGCCCCGCAGGCAGTCACTCCCCCCGGCTGCCGGCGGGGCCGCATTTCGTGCGTCTCGCGGCCCGACCCTGTTCGTCCCGTCCTACTGGACCTGGATGCCGACGATGCAGGTGTCGTCGTCGGTGTCGGACCTGCTGTACGTCAGGAGCCGGTCGAGCTGATGGTCCAGCGTCCTGGACGTCGTACGGGCGGCGTTGAGCAGTTGGCGCAGTGACACTTCCACCGAGCGGTCACGCCGTTCGATCAGACCGTCCGTGTACATCAACAGCGTGTCGTGGACGGCCAGTTGCACCTCGTCCTCCTCGAACGTCGCCTCGGGGACGGCGCCGAGCAGGATGCCCTTGAGGAGCGGAAGCGGGTTGGCGTCCGCGTCCCGGACCAGAACGGGCGGCAGATGTCCGGCCCTGGCCCAGCGCAGAACGCGGCGGCGCGGATCGTAGATCCCGCAGACCGCGGTGGCGGTGACCCCGCCCGTCAGATGGTGCGCCACGATGTTGAGCCACGACAGCAGCTGGCCGGGTCCGGCGCCCGTCACGGCGAGTCCGCGCAGCGCGTTGCGCAGCACCACCATGCTGGTCGCCGCCTCGATCCCGTGACCGGCCACGTCCCCGACGCACAGCAGGACCAGGCCGGAAGGCAGGACGACGGCGTCGTACCAGTCGCCTCCGACGAGCTGTTCGGTCTCCGCCGGCCGGTAGCGAACCGCCACATCGAGACCAGGCGCCCGCAACGGTGCCTGGGCCGGCGGCATGATCGCGTGCTGCAGCTGAAGGGTCAGCCGGTTGCGCTCGTGCGCCTGCTGCTCGGTGTGCGCCAGCTGGTCACGTGTGACGGCCAGGGCGACCTCGGTCCAGTGCTGCGCCGAGATGTCCTGGTAGGCCCCGCGGACCACGAACAGCCGGTCGTCGGCGTCGAGCACCGGCTCGGCCACCAGGCGGATGTGCCGGGTGACGCCGTCGGGACGCTGCAGCCGGAACGCGGCCGTGCCCGGCCGGCGATGGTGCAGGACCGTGCGCAGGAAGCGGCCGATCGTGACGGCGTCGTCCGGATGGGCGTGCGCGGGCAGCTCCTCCAGCGGCACGGGAGCGCCCGAGGGGGAGCGGCCGTACAGGTCGAAGAGCGTCTCGTTCCAGATGATCTCGCCGGTCAGCAGGTTCTCCTCGAAGCCGCCGATCCTGCCGAGCCGTTGGGCATGCTGGAGGAGACTCGCCAGCCTCGCGGTCTCGTCCTCTATGCGCCAGATGAGCAGCACGGTTCTGCCGTGCCGGCTGACGTTGATGTCGGCCACGGCCGACAGCGGCACCTGGTCGACCAGTGCTGTGAGATCCATCCGCCGCGCCCGGAACGGTTCCCCGGTGGCGTACACCCGCTCGATGCACTGGAAGAGGTCGCTGTCCCCGGCGACCATCGGATAGGCCTCCAGCAGCAGCGCCCCGTGGACGGTGCCACGGGGTCTGCCGGCCGGATCGAGGAAGCGTCCGTTCACATGACGGATGCGGAAGTCCGCGAGCCGTCCTTGGTCGTCGAGGTGGGGCACCAGGACGAGGGCCGGATCGTGCAACCCGTCGACCAGGTCGATCAGTTCGGAGACATCCGTCGTTCCCCGCACGTCGTGGCCGTCGTTGGGCAGTGTGTGGGTCTCCAGGGTGTGCGAGCACAGCTCGGCCAGCGCCTCGACCTGACGGGCGACCTGCGGGGGCTGAGGTTCCAGGGCGGACGGCCAGGCGATCTCCAGGACGCCGTGGATACGGCCTCCGGAGCCGGCCGGTACCGCGACCCGTCCGCCGTCCGGATGCTCCGCGTGGCCGATGGACGGCAGTCCGGTGTCCGACAGCGAGTGCGCCCACTGCGCGGTACGTTCGGACAGGGCGCGGCGCGCCATCGTCGCCACGCCCGGCGGTACGTAACGCCAGCGTCTGGCCTCGGCCGCCGAGAATCCGGCGCTGCCCGCCAGGGAGAGCGAACCGTCGGCGTCCGCGGCCCAGATGGCGACGGCGACGGCCCCGAGCGGGGTCAGGGCGTGCTGGAGCAGGGAATCGGCCACCGCCTGGGTGTCGTTGGCCGCCAGCGCGCCGCTCTCGGCCGCGCGCAGCCGTACGGCGGGGGCGTCGTCGTGCGGTGCCCGCTCCGCCGTGACGGTGAGGAACGTGCTGGTCACCTCCGAAAGCCGGTCGTGGGCCGCCTGGTTGATGATCTCGACCGCGAGCTGGAGCGGCGGCACCTTGGCCTGTTCGGCCAACTCGGCGAGCTGGCGCGCGGCTTGCGCCGGCCCGCATCCCAGCCGCTCGACCAGGATGCCCTTGGCCAGCTCGATCAGGGCCCGTCCGTCGGCCTCCACCTGGGCGGCGCGGACCTCGCGGCGCAGCCGTTCGACCGTGGCCGCCAGTCGGCCCACCGGAGACGTCCGGGCCTCGCCCGGGAGTTCGTCGGTCTGTTCGCCGTCCGCGACGGTGTCCCCGGAATCGGCGACGTTCGCGTCGGTTGTCTCAGGGATGTTCACGGTGTGGCCGCTCCTCGGCGGGGACCCTGTGGAGGGCGGGGGAGGGGCGGCAGCGGCGGGAATCCCGCCGACGGGCCGTGGTGGTGGGTGCCGACTGCCATGTCATGCCCCCAGCCAGCGTCGGACGCAGGCGATGAGGTCGTCGGTGTCGACCGGCTTGGTGACATGGTCGCTGGCACCCGACAGCAGGCTCTTCTCCCGGTCGCCGGGCATGGCCTTCGCCGTCACCGCGATGATCGGCAGGTCGGCGTACTGGGGCATCTTGCGGATCTCGGCGGTCGCGGTGTACCCGTCCATCTCGGGCATCATCACGTCCATCAGGATCAGCGCGACCTCGGGCCGGCTCAGCAGCGTCTCGATGCCCTTCCTGCCGTTCTCCGCGTGCAGCACCTGGAATCCGTGGAGCTCCAGAATCCCGCTGAGCGCGAAGAGGTTGCGGGCGTCGTCGTCGACGACGAGCACAGTACGGCCCTGGAAGGCGTTGTCGATCGGCTGCGCGGGCCGGTTCCGCGCCTCCTCGGCGCGCACCAGCGGGACGACGTCGCCCGGCTGTTCCGCGGACAGATGCAGTGCGATGCGCTCGCGCAACTCGTCCAGACTGGACAGGAATTCCAGTGACCGGGCCCCGGAGCGGGACTGCAGCGCCTGCTCCTGCGCGAGGTCGACACGGCTGCCGTTGTGGACGAGTACGGGAACGGTCGCCAGGGCCGAGTCGCCCTCCACCGCTTCGAGGAAGCGGGCCGTCTCCCCTTGCGGCATGCCGAGTTCGAGCACGACGCAGTGCCACGGCTCCGCGGCCAGCGCGCTCGCCGCCTCCTGCGCCCCGACGACCGTGATGACGTCGACGCTCTCCCGCGCGTCGCCCTCGTCCCGGCTGCGGGCGACATCCCCGACCGCGCTCTCGGCCACGAGCGTCAGCAGGCCGCGCGGGCGTTCCTCGACGACCAGCAGCCGTCGTCGTCGCTGGCGGGGCAGGCCGATCGAACCGGTAACGGCGTGCCGCGGCCGGGTGAGCGCCGTGGCGCCCTCGTCCGGCGCGGACTCGGACGTACGGCCGCCGGCCAGCAGCTCCTCGAAGTCGGGCCGGGCGACCGGCAGGAAGAGCGTGAACGTACTGCCCTGTCCCGGGGTGCTGTCGACGGTGACCGCCCCACCGAGCAGGTGGGCGATCTCCCGGGTGATGGACAGGCCCAGACCGGTCCCGCCGTACTTGCGGCTCGTGGTGCCGTCGGCCTGCTGGAACGCGCCGAAGATCGTCTCCAGCTGTTGCTCGGGAATGCCGATACCGGTGTCCTTGACCCGGAAGGCCGCGACCGTGCCGCCACGCCGTACACCCGGGGGGATCTCCTGGTCGGCCGCCGGCTCGATCCGCAGCTCGACACGGCCCCGCTCGGTGAACTTGACCGCGTTCGACAGCAGGTTGCGCAGCACCTGGCGCAGCCGGGAGTCGTCGGTGAGAAGGTCGACCGGGGCCCCGGGAGCGGTGCTGACCGTGAACTCCAGGCTCTTCTGCGAGGTCATCGGGCGGAAGGTGGCCTCGACGTACTCGAGGAGCTGGCGCAGCGGGACCCGCTCGGGAGTGACGTCCATCTTGCCGGCCTCGACCTTCGACAGGTCGAGGATGTCGTTGATCAGCTGGAGCAGGTCGGAGCCCGCGGAGTGGATGATGCCGGCGTATTCGACCTGCTTCGGCGTGAGATTGCGCGAGGGGTTCTGCGCCAGCAGCTGGGCGAGGATGAGCAGGCTGTTGAGCGGGGTCCGCAGTTCGTGGCTCATGTTGGCGAGGAACTCGGACTTGTACTTGGACGCCAGCGACAACTGCTGTGCCCGTGCCTCGAGTTCCTGCCGGGCCTGTTCGATCTGGAGGTTCTTCGCCTCGATGTCGCGGTTCTGGGTCGCGAGCAGTGAGGCCTTGTCCTCCAGCTCGGCGTTGGAGCGCTGGAGTTCGTCCTGCTGGACCTGCAACTCCTCGGAGCGCGCCTGGAGTTCGGCGGTCAGTCGCTGCGACTCGCCCAGCAGCTCATCGGTGCGTGCGTTGGCCACGATGGTGCTGACATTGACGCCGATGGTCTCCATCAGCTGTTCGAGGAAGGTCCGGTGGCCCTGCTTGAAGCGGGTGACCGAGGCGAGCTCGATGACACCGAGCACCTGTTCCTCGACCACGATGGGGAGCACCACCAGAGCGGTCGGCGTCGTCTGTCCGAGCCCCGAGGAGATGGTGACGTAGCCCGGCGGCACCTCGTCCACCGTGATGGCACGACGGCTGCGCGCGGCCTGCCCGACGAGTGAGCGGCCCAGCGGGATGCGGGTGGGACGCTCGTCCTCGTCGGGATAGCCGTACGACCCGACCAGCCGCAGCTCCGTCCCCTTCGCGGTCTCCTCGGCGAGATAGAAGGCGCCGTATTGTGCGGTGACCAGCGGGGTGAGCTCGTCCATGATGAGGTCGGCCACCACGTCCAGGTCGCGGTAGCCCTGCATCAGGCCGGAGATACGGGCGAGATTCGTCTTGAGCCAGTCCTGCTCCTGGTTGGCGCGCGTGGTCTCACGCAGCGACTCCACCATGGAGTTGATGTTGTCCTTCAGGTCGGCGACCTCGCCGGAGGCCTCCACGGTGATGGACCGGGTGAGGTCGCCCTCGGCCACGGCGCTGGTGACCTCGGCGATGGCGCGGACCTGGCGCGTGAGGTTGCCGGCGAGTTCGTTCACGTTCTCGGTCAGCCGCTTCCAGGTGCCCGAGACGCCCTCCACCTCGGCCTGGCCGCCGAGCCTGCCCTCGCTGCCGACCTCGCGGGCGACACGGGTGACCTCCGCGGCGAAGGCGGAGAGCTGGTCGACCATGGTGTTGATGGTCGTCTTGAGTTCGAGGATCTCGCCGCGGGCGTCGACGTCGATCTTCTTGGACAGGTCGCCCTTGGCCACCGCCGTCGTCACAAGGGCGATGTTGCGCACCTGTCCGGTGAGGTTGTTGGCCATCGAGTTGACGTTGTCGGTGAGGTCCTTCCAGGTGCCCGCCACGTTGGGCACGTGCGCCTGGCCGCCGAGGCGTCCCTCGGTGCCGACCTCGCGGGCGACGCGGGTGACCTCGTCGGCGAACGCGGACAGCGTGTCGACCATGGTGTTGATGACGTCGGCCAGGGCGGCGACCTCGCCCTTCGCCTCCACGGTGATCTTCTGCGACAGGTCGCCGCGGGCCACGGCGGTCGCCACCTGCGCGATGGAGCGGACCTGACCGGTCAGGTTCGACGCCATGACGTTGACGTTGTCGGTGAGGTCCTTCCACGTGCCGGAGACGCCCCGCACCGTGGCCTGTCCGCCCAGGTTGCCCGCTGTGCCGACCTCGCGGGCGACGCGGGTGACCTCGTCGGCGAACGCCGAGAGCTGCTCGACCATCGTGTTGATGGTCTCCTTGAGCTCCAGGATCTCGCCGCGGGCGTCCACGGTGATCTTCTGGGAGAGGTCGCCCTTCGCGACGGCGGTGGCCACCTGCGCGATCGAGCGGACCTGGGCGGTGAGGTTGCCCGCCATGAAGTTGACGGAGTCGGTGAGGTCGCGCCAGGTGCCCTTGACGCCCTTGACGTCGGCCTGTCCGCCGAGACGTCCGTCGGTGCCGACCTCGCGGGCGACGCGGGTGACCTCGTCGGCGAACGCGGACAGCTGGTCGACCATCGTGTTGATGGTGTTCTTCAGCTCCAGGATCTCGCCGCGCGCGTCCACGGTGATCTTCTGGGAGAGGTCGCCCTGGGCCACCGCCGTCGTCACCTGAGCGACATTGCGGACCTGGGCGGTGAGGTTGCCCGCCATGAAGTTGACGGAGTCCGTGAGATCGCGCCAGACGCCGCCGACGCCGGGAACCTGGGCCTGTCCGCCGAGACGTCCGTCGGTGCCGACCTCGCGGGCGACGCGGGTGACCTCGTCGGCGAACGCGGACAGTTGGTCGACCATCGTGTTGACGGTCTCCTTCAGCTGAAGGATCTCGCCGCGGGCGGGCACGTCGATCTTCTGGGAGAGGTCGCCCTTGGCGACGGCCGTGGCCACCTGCGCGATGTCGCGGACCTGCGTGGTCAGGTTCCCCGCCATGGCGTTGACGGAGTCGGTGAGGTCGGCCCAGGTACCGGAGACGCCCGGCACCTCCGCCTGGCCGCCGAGGGTCCCCTCCGTGCCCACCTCGCGCGCCACCCGTGTCACCTCGGAGGTGAACACCGACAGCTGGTCGACCATGCCGTTGAACACCGTGGCGATGTCGCCCAGCAGGCCACCGGTCTCGTCGGGCAGCCGGGTGCCGAAGTCGCCGTCGCGCACGGCGGTGAGGCCGGCCAGCAGTTGACGCAACTCCTGCTCGCCCGGTGTCCGTACGGACGTCCCGCTCGCTGCCCTGGTCATGGCCACCCTCGTTCCGCTCCCCTGGAGTCCCGTGTCACGGAACTCGGAACCGCGCCGGGCCCACGGACGCCCCCGCCTGTCCGTGGAATACCCGCAGATCACGGGTCATCCCGATAAGAAAATACGCCGCAGGCTAACCCAGAAAGCAGGTGGTGAACAAAGCGTGAGGACAAACTCTTCGGCGGCCCAAAAATCTTGCCGGTGACAGGAATAACCGCGAGTGAAGGGGATACACAGAACCCTTTTGGTCCGGCTCCGCCCGGACGCGCACACGAAGTCCCGCCGACCCGCTCCGGACCGGAGTCCAGGGGGGTGACGGGACCGTCGTACGGGTCGTGCCGTGCCGTGTGTCAGGCGATGGAGGGATCGAGCAGCCCCGTCCGCAGACGCTTGATGATGCGGGTGATCAGCCGGGAGACATGCATCTGTGAGATGCCGAGCTCCTCGCCGATCTGCGCCTGGGTGCGCTCCTCGACGAAGCGCAGGTGAATGATCCGGCGCTGACGGTCGTCGAGTTCGGCGATCAGCGGGGCCAGGGAGTTGAAGTCCTCGACCAGTTCCAGCGAGGCGTCCTCCTCGCCGATGAAGTCCGCGAGGACGGCCTCGCCGTCCGCGCCGCCGTCGGCCGTGAGAGCGGCGTCGAGGGACGAGGAGTTGTAGCCGTTCGACGCCTTGCGGGCCTCGATGACCTCTTCCTCGGACAGACACATCAGCTCGGACAGTTCACGTGTGGTGGGCGTACGGCCGAGGCGGGTCCGCAGTTCCTCCGTCGCCTTGGCGAGTTCGACGCGGGCCTCCTGCAGACGGCGGGGCACGTGGACGGCCCAGCTCGTGTCACGGAAGAAGCGCTTGATCTCACCGACGATGTAGGGGACCGCGAAGGAGGTGAACTCGACTTCGCGGGTGAGTTCGAAGCGGTCGATGGCCTTGATGAGCCCGATCGTGCCGACCTGGACGATGTCCTCCATCTCACCCTGGCTCCGGCTGCGGAAGCGCGCTGCCGCGTACCGGACGAGGGAGAGATTCATCTCGATGAGGGTATTGCGCGCGTACTGGTATTCGTGCGTGCCCTCCTCCAGAACGGAGAGCCGGTCGAAGAACTGGCGGGAGAGCTCGCGCGCGTCCTTCGGGCTGATCTTCAGCGGCTCGTCGATCTGCGGAAGGACGCCCCCTTCGGCCGTCGCTGCCTGGTATGCCGTGTCCGTTGCCTTCGCTGTCGCCACGGCCGCCATGCCGTCCACCCCAAATCGTCCGAAGGAATTGATGACAGAGCCCGTCTGCCCTGCTTCACACCGCTCATGCCGCCCCGATGCCGAGAATCTTCGCAACGCGTGCGTCCCGCTTCTCCCGGCGCCGGGGTCAGGGTGTACTTCTGTCCGCGGACACCGTTCGGATGCGGAGCGGCGGCATCAATTTCGAACTGGGCTTCTGATGGTTCCGGCGGGGAACCTGGGGCAGGTGAGGAAGGACGGGGCGGGGCCGACGGGGTAGTGCCGTCGCGTCCGGGGGCGTGCCCCAGGGCCGAGGCGGCCACGTAAAATGGGTTTCGGGGTGAGTCCGTGGGCATTGAACAGCGAGTGGACGGAGCGCAGACGCTCTTCCTTGTGGTGTGCCTCGATGCGGGACCGCTCGCCGGACGCGGGCCCCGGGGCGCGGTGGTCGTGGCATGACGACGGCGGCACTCCGCGGCGAACCCTTCGTCCACCCCGCGCTCATCTACCGCGACGACCGTGAGTACGTGGAAGGGACGACGCGTTTCGTGTCGGACGGCGTAGCCGCCGGGGAACCGGTGGCGGTGGCCGTTCCCGCCCCACGACTGGAGCTCATCCGAGGCGCGCTGGGATCGTCCGGCGACGGCGTCCGCTGGATCGACATGACGCAGGCCGGCCGGAACCCGGGCCGGATCATCCCCGCCGTCCTGCGCGCGTTCGCCGACGCCCATCAGGGCGTTCATGTCCGGATCATCGGCGAACCCATCTGGGACGGCCGCACGGCGGCGGAGTACCCCGCCTGCGTGCAGCACGAAGCCTTGATCAACACGGCGTTCGGCGGACGGGACGTGACCATCCTCTGTCCCTACGACGCGCGAGCCCTCTCCGACGACGTGATCGCCGACGCCCATGCCACACACCCCGTCGTGATCAGCGGCGGCGGCCCGAGCGTCAGCCCGTCCTACGACCCTGACGGAGTGCTGGCGCGCTACAACGAAGCGCTGCGACATCCTCCGGGAGCGGGGACGGTCCGCTTCGACGCGGAACTGCTGCCCGCTGCCCGCGACTTCGCGTTGAGCGAGGCCCGCGAGCGCGGGATGACACGGGCCCGGCTACAGGATCTGAACCTCGTCGTCGCCGAGCTGACGACCAACAGCGTGGTGCACGGGGGCGGTTCGGGAATCCTGAGGATCTGGGCCGAGAGCGAGCAGATCGTGTGCGAGGTCCGGGACGAGGGGCGGCTGAGGGATCCGCTGGCGGGCAGGCATCCCGTCCGCCCCGATCAGATCGGCGGACGGGGCCTGTTCCTCGTGCATTTCATCTCGGACCTCGTCCGTGTGCACACCCATGACTCCGGCACGACCGTGCGCAGCTACATCGCCCGCACCTGACAGCGTTCGTGTGACGGCATCCCGCGCCGGTACACCTTAGGTTCGGGGTCCGAACCGGTTCTCCTGGTTCGGACCCCGAACCTAAGGTGTACCGCCGTCTTCTCCCGCCGCTACTGCGCGGTACCCTGCCGGGCCGATCGCGCCGCCTCGCGTTCCGTGCGGGCCCCGGCCTGCGACAGCGAACCGCCCGAACTCTCCAGATGCGCCCGGACGAACCACTGGAACTGTTCGAGCGAGCGCAGCTGTTCGATGAGAAGGTCCTCGGTCACCGGATCGATCTTGCCGACCTCGGCCACGGCCGTGCGGTGGTCCTCGACGATTCCCGTGTAGACCAGGTCGAGGGCGCCGAGGTGGGCGATGGCATCGGCACGGCCGACGCTGTAGTCGTCCCAGGTCCGTTCGGCGACGAGCGCGCCCGGCGTGCCGTGCGGAACCCCGCCGAGGGCGGAGATCCGTTCGGCTGTGTCGTCGGCCATGTCACGTACGCGGTCCACCTGGGGATCGAGCATTTCGTGAACGGCGATGAAATGCGGGCCCACCACATTCCAGTGGATGTGTTTCAGCGTGAGTGAAAGGTCGTTGAGAGCATGCAGCCGCTTGCTCAGCACGTCGATGATCCGGCCGCCGTCGTGGGTGCTGACGCCGGGGACCGTGTAATTCGGTGTCGTGGAAGTGGCCATGTTCCTTTCCTTCGCACACAGATCTCTTGCGGATGTTCTCGGTCGCGGATGTCCGTGGCGCGACTACCAGCGGTACCAGCGGCCGCGACTGCCGCCGGAGGCGCCCGGACGCGCCACGAATCCGACCAGCCAGACGACCAGCACGACGACCGCTATCCACCACAGCGCCTTGACGGCGAAACCCGCGCCGAAAAGGACCAGGGCGAGCAGAAGAACGAGAAGCAGGGGAACCATCAGTATCAACCTCCAGTGCCTCCAGTGCCCTGCTTCGTTTGCGTCACACATCTCTTCCACGGGGCGCCGTTCGGCGCCGCACGCGGCCGTGGAGTCGACGGGAATCCGCCTTGGAGACGGCGTTGAGCCAAATAGGTTGTCTGGGGCGCCTGTTGCGAATGAATCGTCGTGAACCCGGGCACACGGACGGAAACTCGAGAGAGGAGCCCTCGCCGTGCTCGTGCCCGACCCGAAGGTTGTCCGGAGGCTGCTGACGCGTTACGCGGCCCTGAAGATCGCGTACGCCGAGAAGGAGACGCTGGAGACGGCCCGTCGGCTGGAGGACGTCACGTACACGCTCTGTGTGATGACGGGAACGACCAGCGTGCGCGACGCCGTCGTCGCCGCCGACGCCATGCTCGTGGCCGGTGGGAACCGGCAGGACGCGCAGTCCGGTGGGCTGCTGGGGAACCGGACATCACCGGCTGTCTCGCCGGACGGGATGCCCGCGGTCACTCCGCCGCTGAGGCGGCCGCACACCGAGGTGCGGGCTTTGAACGGCCAGGGCGTCGGCACGCTCGGCCCCCTCTGATCTTCTTCTGATCGCCCGACGCGTTCATGAGGTGGGGGCGCCACCCGCCCGGGTGGCGCCCCCACCTCATGCCCTTACTCGCCGCGATGTCGCCAGTACCGGAGCAGACCCGCGACGAAGGCGCACAGGAAGACGAGGGGCAGAATCAGCCCTGGGATTCGGGCCGCCGTCATGACAGGGCCCCGACTGGAGAACAGGCCCATGGGGACCAGGTGTTGGCCATTGCTTTTCGCTTTCGACGAGCTGCCGGCCACCGGGGCGCGCGTCGACGGGACCCGTCCCGACGGCGGCCGCGCTCAGGTGGCGAGGGCTCAATGATGGCCGGAAGATCGGGCATTGGATCCCTGCTGGGAGTGGCTGGATCTGTGTGCGAGGAAATCCGGCGGGCGCACCCATGACGTCGTGGCACGGATCGGTCCGGTCCTTGGCCGTCGACGCGGTCCGCGCGACGTGCCGAGGGGATGCTGCGCAGGGCACTTCCGGGGGGCCTGGGACGGGCGGTGCCCGGCGTACTCGTCGCCCGCCTATCCTTCGAACGGCTGAACTACCTTGTCGGCTTCCGCTCGTTCTTCTCCTGTGAGCATCGTCGAGGCGGAGATGAGGAATCGATGAGCCGACACCGCAAGGGCCGTAGGCACCGCAAGGTGAACATGACGCCGCGTCCGGTCGGACCGAGGAGATCACCGCGCGCAGTTCGGGAGCAGGTGAGCACGCGTGAGACCCGGGCGGCACGGGGCCCGTCCCCGATTCCCGAGCAGAACAAGAACGGGGAGCTGGTCGGCGTCGTGGCCGGGAAGGTGGGCGAAAGCGGTCTGAGCCGCCACGCCGTGCGTACGTGGGAGCGGTTGGCGGAAGCCGGCTCCGGCGGAGTCGAGATCGCCGAACTCAGCGAGGCCGTGGGTTTCCAGCGCTCCACCGTGCTCGGGCACCTGAAGGGCCTGGCGGAACTCGGCCTGGCCGAGGATCACGAGAGCGTGTGGCGCGCCACCGGCCCGATGGAGGGCGCGGTGGCGCTCGACGGTGTACGGGCCTCAGCCGGGAGCGTTTCCTAGAACAGTGGCCTGGGAGGGGCGCTTGCCGGGGTCACCTCGGCAAGCGCCCCTCGTCGTCCGCCGGCTCTCCTGCCGACTCGTCCGTCGAGTCGACGGTCCAGTCGCCGGTCAAGTCGACGGTCGGAAAGCCGGGCTCCGGTCGACGGTCGGAAAGCCGGGCTCGGCTCGGGGTGACCCCTTCAGCCGCTTCGG
Organism: Streptomyces sp. NPDC026500; assembly: GCF_055567635.1. Taxonomy (NCBI): domain Bacteria; kingdom Bacillati; phylum Actinomycetota; class Actinomycetes; order Kitasatosporales; family Streptomycetaceae; genus Streptomyces; species Streptomyces sp. NPDC026500. Next base: position 67,396 of record NZ_JBVHQB010000013.1, read on the forward strand.
TGGCCGCCGGGGGCTTCGGCCGACCCGCGGAGGGCCGGCCGCGTCGTGTCGGCCGGAAGGGCTCCTGCCGGGGCCGGCTGCCTGCGCCGGGCGAGGGATTCCTTGGCGGCTTCGCGGGGGTGTCGACGCCGCCAGTACGGGTTGTCGTGCGGCAACTTGCTCGACACCCGCCCGTACATGCCGAACGTCAGGATCACCAGCCCCATGACAAAGCTGAAGATGACGTTGGTCATGCCGAAGTCGAGGAAGTTGGCGGGCCGGTCGAGGATGAAGATGTGGACGAATCCACTGAGCAGGAACAGGGTTCCCACCACCATGTTGAGCGTGGAGGCGACGTTTCCGCCGATCACGCCGCCCGTGATCAGGGCGAGGCCGACCAGCACGGAGATCAGGCTGAGGACGCCGTTGGTCGACATGCCCGCGACGCTCTGCCCGTTCGTGGCGAACGGACTGAGTTCGTCGGCGAAGCCGAGGATGCCGAAAACAAGCAGGACCACCCCGCAGAAGGCGGCACCCCACCGGTACACGGAGGCCAATTGGTTCGACGGGCAGTTCGTCCTGGAGCTTCATCGCTCGTCCCTTCGCGTACGGGAGGGGCATCATCAGGCATCGCCGAGTGCCCTCTTCTGTGCGTTTCGCCCCTTATTCCGTAGGGAGCCGCCCCGCGGTTGCACCTCCTGCTCCGCCTTGGCGCGCCGCTTCGCTCGGGGCGGCGATGTCAGCCCGTCGGGCCTTTGCCGGAGGTGAAGTGGTTCTTCACCGCCACTGGCATCCGGTGGACCACCTCGTCTCCCAGGCGCTCGAACTCCCCGCGCAGGAACGGGGAGGCCAATCGGGCCACGCCGCGGAACTCGATGCGGGCCCGGTAGGTGAGGAGGGTGGCGCCGTTCTCCTCCCGGAAGGTCAGGTCGTCCGTGGAGGTGGCGGTCCGGTTCCGCCCGACGAAGGTCAGCCGCCGGTCCTCGAACCGGACCAGCCGGTAGTCGAGTTCGGTGCGCCGGCCGCGGAACGTGGAGACGTTGTGCCATTCGGCACCCTTGACGACGGGCGTGCCGGCCCTGATCGGGCGGCAGCTGACCGTGCCCGGGTCCCACTCCTCCGCGTGCGAGAAGTCCGCCAGGTAGGCCACCACGTCCGGCAGGGGGTGGTGCAGGGTGAGGCTGCGTTCGACTTCGACCATGGAACTTCCCTTTCGCGGAGTTCGAAGACGCCGCCCGCAGTGCGGGAGGTCCCCTGGACTTCCCGGCCGGGGTGCCGGACGGATGCAGCGGATTCGTCACGCGACGTAGTGTCGGGCGGGTTTCTCGGGGCATTCGGACCCCATCGCTTCGACATTCAGCCATCACAAGGGAGACCTCATGCTCGGCATCGCTGCCGCCGTACTGCTGTTCATCGCGTTCCTGATCAACGCAGGCGACGTTTCGACCAATCATGTGTTCACGTCGACCAACGTCATGCTCATAGGGCTCGCCCTGCTCGCTCTTCACCTCTCCGGCGTCGGCGCGGGCTGGGCGACGCGCAGCCGTCGGCGCTGACGGCCGGCGCGGGGTCCCGTCGACGGATGAACGTGACCCCGGCCCGGCGGACCACCCGCTCGTGTAGCCCTCTTCCCCGGCGCGGTCACCGGTGCGCGGCTGCGGGACATGGTTCCCGCGTGGTTGGCCGAAGCGCACGCGCCGCCTCGGGCCCGTGTGCCCGGCACCGGTCTCGACAGCATCGACTCCATGGGCCTGTCCGCCCTGCTGATGATGCGACGCCGAACCGACGTGGCGGGTGTGGGCCTCCACTCGACGAGCGTCCCCCCGCCTGGAGCGGTTGCTGGAGATCACGGGAACGCTGGACCACCTCACCGCGCCCTGTGAGTGAGCAAGGGCGAGCGGCGGCCCGGGGCCGGCTGACGGGGCCTACGCCCGGCGGCCGAGGCACGCGGGCAATCTGGCCCAAAGAGCCGCGTTCACATGGCAGTTCCACCGAATGCAGACCGGATAGCAGGGTATTTGCAGCCCTGAGGCGGCGCGACGGCGGATTCCCGCCCTCGGGCCCTGCCCCTGCCGGTTCTCGTCACGGGCGAGTCGTCGGCAGGGCGAACCGGAGAGCTGACGGAGGACGACATGACGGTCGACAGAATCTGGTCGTACGCAACGGAGTTCAACCACCCCGAAGTGCACGAACTGGCCGGCTACAGCGTCGAGGCGACCGACGGGACCATAGGGCACGTGGATCGGCAGGTGGACGATTCGGGGATGCGGCACCTGGTCGTCGACACCGGCGTGTGGGTGTTCGGGAAGAGCGTCCTGGTTCCCGTAGGCGTCGTCGCCGGAATCGACACGGAGTCCCAGAAGATCACGGTCGCGTGCACGCGCGAGGAGATCAAATCGGCGCCGGCGTTCAAGACCGACCGGGAGACCCTCGATCCCGCTTACCTGTCCAGCGTCGGAAACTATTACCGAGGCCTCCCGCCGAGGCAGCCCGCATGAGCCGTGGTGAGGAGTCGTCCGCCGGAGTGCGGGCGACCCTCCGCGATCACGCGTCAGGTACCGGGTTCCCGTTCAGGTTCTGGTTCGGGTCCAGTGTCGAGACGCACGGGGGACACATGATCTCCGTGCTGCCTTGCCGGAAGCGTGCCCTTGCACGAGCGGACAAGAAGGAGTGTTCACATGGCCGAAGGTTGGAGGCCACCGTGACGCTCGGGGCGGCCCGAGACGCCTTCGTCGTGCGCGTAGGCGGAGACATCGACCACGAGAGCGCGTTCCGACTGGAAGAGGCCCTCGACGTGGCTCAACGGGTGGGTCCGTCACGCACGGTGGTCGATCCGTCGGGGACGACCTTCGCGGACTCGTCGATCCTGCACATCCTCCTCGAAGCGCGCAGCGCGCGCACCGTGCCCGCGGCACGCTCATGGTTGTCTGCGGGCCCTTCAGCGACGTCGTTCGGAGGCTGTTCGACGTGACAGGGACCGTGGGCTTCTTCCTCCTCGCGGACAGTGTCCGGGCAGCGTCGGAACTTCCTGGACCGGCGACCGAGTGATGAACCCGGCCGGCCGGAGCCCCGGAGCAGGCGGTTCGGCGGAATCCGATCTCAGGGACACCGGCATGACGCACCAGAACGACGCACCCCAGCTCGCCTCGCTCACCGCCCCGTCCGCCCGACCGCCGACGAGGAGCCTCGCGATCACGAGCGCCGCGAGCGCGCGTCGGCACGTCCAGTGGCTTCTGCGCGAACACGCGGCAACCAAGGCGGCCGGGGCGGAGCAGGAAGCGGTCATCGACCTGCTGCTGGTGGTCTCGGAACTGGTGACGAACGCGATCCGGCACGGAGGCGGGCTCGCCGGATTCGACGCGACGATGGCCGACGGCGGCGTACGGCTGGCCGTGAGCGACAACAGCGACGTCATCCCCGCCCAGGCCTACGGCACCGGCGAAATCCCGCGGACGCACCGGGCGAACGGGTATGGGTGGCCCCTGATCATCCGCTTTTCCCGTGCCATCACCGTCGAACCCCGCCCCGAGGGCGGCAAGACGATCCGGGTGTTCGTCCCCCTGGCCTGAATCGAACACCGGCCCATCCGCTACCTACCTACCTACCTACTTACCTCCATCCCTCCCTTTCGTCCGAAGCGGGCCCGCGTGCACGGCTCGTGACGCCTCAGCACGCCTGTGCGCGCCTCATCCGAAGCCGCTCGCGCCCCGGATTGGTCCCGGCGTGAATTTCCCTCGCCTCGGTGATTGCCCGTCCGCCGACCAATCCATGACGACCCCTGTGTCGGATTCCCCGTGTGAGCCGAGATCCGAAGAGTTCGAGGCGGGCCCAAGAGCCCGCGGCCGGTGCCTCGCAGAGGTCAGCCCTTTCGTTCTCCACGGCATTTCCGCTCGCAAAGCACGGCATTCCCCGGCTTGCGCCCCGCACTCCGCGCCGCGCGCCGTGAATGCCGCTTCGTTCCGACAGGAGAACCTCATGAACATGCGTTTCCGTCGTCTCGCGATGGCCGTTGCCGCCGCTGCTGTGCTGCCCGTCGCGTTGACGGCCTGTTCCGACGGTGGCAAGGACAGTGGCGCGTCGAGTTCGGCGAAGGCATCGGCCGCATCCCCTGTCTCGGACGGGAAGTCGGCCGGCTCGTCGGGGATGGCAGGGGGCTCCGAGGAGCCGTTCGGTCCGGGATGCGCGTCGGTTCCCAAGGACGGGGCGGGGTCGTTCGACGGAATGGCGAAGGACCCGGTGGCGACGGCGGCGTCGAACAATCCGGCCTTGTCGACGCTGGTGGCGGCCGTGAAGAAGGCGGGCCTGGTCGACACGCTGAACAACGCTGAGAACATCACGGTGTTCGCGCCGACGAACGACGCGTTCGCGAAGATTCCGAAGGCGACGCTGGACAAGGTGCTTGCGGACAAGGCCCAGTTGACGAAGATTCTGACGTATCACGTCGTGGGCCAGAAGCTGACGCCGAAGCAGTTGGAGAACGGCTCGTTCGAGACGCTGGAGAAGAGCAGGCTCACGACGAGCGGTTCGGGGGAGTCGTACACGGTGAATGACTCTGCCAAGGTGGTGTGCGGCAACGTGAAGACCGCCAATGCGAACGTGTACATCATCGACACGGTCCTGATGCCCAAGAGCTGACACGACGACACGCTCCGGCCCCGCGGTCAACACCCGCGGGGCCTCAGGCGTCTCCCGCGGCGGGGGAAACCATGGAGGTCGACGTCACGGTCGACGCGATGCATCTTCCCGACGACGGCGGTCAGAAGGCGTACGAGGACTCGCCCGAGTCCCGTTCGGCTCCGTGAGACATGGGGCCGAGGGCGCCGGCCCGACCGTCGGTGAGAGGTGAGGGATGAGCAGAGCGATTGTCGGAATGTTCACGGAAGTACGGGACGAGGCCGCCCCGTGCCGGGTCCCCACCCCCGTACGGGTCGGCAGCCGGCCCCGTCGGACCGCCCATGTCCGCTGAATCCGGGCCGAAGAGCGCCATCGGGGCCATCCGCCCCCCGCGGCCGCGCCGGTACCGACCACGGCTGCCCGACCTCTGGTGGCCGGCGCTCGTGCGCACCCCGGTGTCGATGTGGAACGACGACGTCTCCGACTGGGCGGCCGCGCTGACGTACTACGCGATCCTGGCGGTACTGCCGGCCATGCTGGTCACGGTCATCGCCTTCGGCCTGTTCAGTCCGGACACCGCCGAGCAGTTCATCGCGCATGTCACGGCGTACGCACCGGCACAGTCGGGGGCGGAACTGCACAAGGCGCTCGGGGAGATGCTGCGGCAGCGATCCGCCGCCTGGACGCTCCTGGTCGCCGGTGCGACGAGCGCGCTCTGGTCGGCCTCCAGCTACCTCGCCGTGTTCCGCAGGGCCCTGCACCGCATGCACGACGTGGCGGACAGCCGCTCGGCCTGGCGTACCGCGCACCGGCTGGTGCTGACCGCGCTGGCGCTGCTCGGGCTGCTCCTCGTGAGCGCGCTCGTCCTGCTGCTGACCGGCCCCGTGGCCGAGGCAGCCGGTCGCGTCTTCGGGCTGGACGGCACGGTGGCCGTGGCATGGGACCTGCTCCGCTGGCCCTTGCTGATGTGCCTGGTGGCCCTGCTGGTCCTCGTCGTCTTCCACACGGGTCCGCCGCCCGCCCGGCGTCGCCGCTACAGCCTGCCCGGCGGCGTCCTTGCGGCGTTCCTCTGGCTGGTGGTCTCCGCCGGATTCGCCTTGTACGCCTCCGTGTTCGGCGCCTACAGCAGGCTCTACGGCTCTCTCGCCGGCCTCGTCGTCTTCCTCGTGTGGCTCTGGCTGTCCAATCTCGCGTTGCTGGCCGGCGCGCAGTTCACGGCCGAACTGAACGGAGCCGCGGCGGCGAGGAATCGGGCAACAGTTTGAGACTTGCAGGTTTGGTCCGGCCGGGACGGCGCACACGGAGTGAGGAAGTCACATCTTGTACGGACGAACGGTGGAGGAACTGTGGGAATCATCGCTTGGATTCTGATCGGGTTGCTTGCCGGTGCCATCGCCAAGCTGCTCCTGCCGGGCAAGGACCCGGGCGGGATCATCATCACCATGCTGATCGGCATTGCCGGAGGCCTGCTGGGCGGTTGGCTGGGCAAGGTCATCTTCGGCGTCGACTCGATCGACGGGTTCTTCGACATGTCGACCTGGATCGCCGCCATCGTCGGATCGCTGATTCTTCTGGTTCTGTACCGCGTGCTGACGGGCAACCGCCGGTCGCACCGCCACGCATAGGGGCCCTGGGCTCCTTCGACGCGTCTTGACTCACGGCCTGGGGCCGGCACCGGAGTACCGGGTGCCGGCCCCAGGCCGTGAGTCATGAAACGGAGCCTCTCCGAGTGAAGAGGTCGAGGATTTCGGAGTGTGCCCCCTCTCGAGGGGTACCGGAGCGCCAAGCCGCGGGTTGGGACCAGCAGTCCCGCGGGCCAGCACTCCTACGGCGCCCCGGGACGCCTCGGGGGTGCGCCGTCATGACTCAACGGTGAGGCCCGCCGTCGCGGCGAGGACGGGATCACCGCGCCTGACGACAAAGAGGTGGACCGATCGTGCATCTGCGGTCACGGCGACCCCGGTAATGATGACGAACGTCGACTCGGACAGGAGACGCACACGGCACGGACCTCGGGGCGGGAGCGCGCGCCGAGACGTGCCGAGTGAGACGGGAGTCGTCATGGCAACGGGTCAAGGACACCGCAGTCCCGAGTCGGTGTGGGACTGTCCCAGGCCACCGTCGGCGGAAGAGGACGATCGCCGCGTCGTCGTGGAGTACGCGGGCGTGCGGGTGGCAGACACGACCGGTGCCGTCCGCGTACTGGAGACGAGCCACCCCCCGGTCTTCTACGACGGATGGATCACGGCGGAGATCCGCGGGCCCTTCAAGGGCGGTCCCGGCACGTGGGGCTGGTGAGACGCCGGCGACCTCCGCGCCTGTGGCCGGGGCCGTGTCTTCCCAGCCCGGCGGGGGTACTGAGATGATCACCGGAGAACGTGTGTGCCCGTCCGGTCGCCGACCTCGCCCGCCCGACCGCGTGCCGGTCGACCGGCACGCGGTCGCCCGCCCCTGAGGAGCCCGAGTGACGTACGACGTCGGCGCACTGCGCGCCGAGATCCCCGCCCTGCTGTCCGGTGTTGCGCACTTCGACGGCCCCGGCGGAACACAGACTCCGGCCCGGGTCGCCGGGGCGATCGCGGACGCGCTGACCGGCCCGCTCTCGATCCGAGGGCGGATGACACCGGGCGAAGTGAACGCGGAGGCGATCGTCCAGGGGTTCCGGCAGGCCGTCGCGGACCTGGTGGGCGGCCGGCCCTCCGGTGTCGTCTTCGGCCGCAGTGCCACCCAGCTCACCTACGACTTCTCCCACGCCCTGGCGAAGGACTGGGCACCCGGTGACGAGGTCGTCGTCAGCCGTCTCGATCACGACGCCAACATCCGTCCCTGGATCCAGGCGGCGCAGCGGGCCGGCGCCCGTGTGCGCTGGGCGGACTTCGATCCGGTGACGGGTGAACTCCCGCCCGCCGCCGTCGGTGACCTGCTGACCGAGCGCACCCGGCTGGTCGCGGTCACGGCCGCCTCGAACCTGATCGGGACCGTGCCCGACATCCCCGAGATCTCTCGCCTGGTCCACCAGCACCCGCGGGCACTTCTCTACGTCGACGGGGTGCACTACGCGGCCCACGTGTTCGTGGATCTCGCCCGGCTCGGTGCCGACTTCTTCGTGTGCTCACCGTACAAGTTCCTCGGCCCCCACCACGGTGTCCTGGTCGCCACCCCGGAGCTTCTGGAGGACGTGCGGCCGGACAAACTGCTGCCGTCGACCGACGCGGTGCCCGAGCGCTTCGAACTCGGAACGCTGCCCTATGAGACGCTCGCCGGCACCACAGCCGCGATCGACCTCCTCGCCGGGCTCGCCGGTCCCACGACGGACGGGCGCAGAGAGCGCTTGCGATCGGCGTTCGCAGCGATCGAGCAGCACGAGGGAGCACTGCGCGAGCGGATGGAGGAGGGGCTGGCCGCGCTGCCCGGCGTCACGGTCCGCTCCCGGGCAGCCGATCGCACGCCCACCCTGCTGCTCACGTTCGACAGCCGGAAGGCGGATGACGCCTACCTGTTCCTGGCGGGGCGCGGTGTACACGCGCCCGCCGGATCGTTCTACGCCCTGGAGGCGTCCCGGCACCTCGGCCTCGGCGACACCGGTGGACTGCGCGTCGGTCTGTCGCCGTACAACGACAGGGGCGACGTGGCACGGCTGCTGGAAGGGCTGGCCGCGTTCCTGCGGTAGTGATCGTCACAGGTGGCGGGTGGCGGGTGGCAGAGGCGGCGCCGACCGCGTGCGAGCCCCGCTAGTTCTCCAGCGCGGCAATGAACTGGAGCGCGTCGGCCAGGTGCCGTGGCCTGAGCAGTCCCGGCCCCGACTGCCTGCCCCAGCCCGGCCCGCTCAGCAGAACCTGGCTCTGCGTTCGCGCTCCCCGTACTCCCCAGCGTGTCGCGGCGATGTGACGGGCCAGTGGAAGATTCGCCGTGGACCGCGACTGCGACCAGAGGACCACGGCGGAGGGGCCGACGCGCTGGACCGCCGTCAAGAGCGCCTCGGGCGGGACGGCACCACCGAGCATCAGGACCGGTACTCCCCGTTCCGCCAGCGCCGCGTTGAGCGCCTCCAGGGGCAGGGTGTGCGGCTCGCCCGGCAGACAGGCCAGCAGGACGGGCGACGCGATGCCGTCCCGTCCGTGACCCGCCGCGGACACGTACACGTGCCGCAGGGTGGCGGAGACGTGCCAGGACAGGAGGTGCTCGACCTCGACGTAGCGGTCGCCGGAGGATTCCCATTTGCGGCCCACCGCCCGCAGGGTCGGCACCATCACCTCCTCCCAGGCCGTGGTGAGGCCGTGCGTCCGGACCGCGGACGTCAGCTGCTCCTGGACGGCGAAGGCGTCCAGACGCACGGCGGCCCGCGCGAGGCCCCGGCACTCCTGGCGCACGTCACCCAGCGGCAGCCCGGTGCCCGACCGCGACTCTCCGGTCCCCGGGCGCAGCGACGTCACCGACGAGCGCTTCGCGATCCGGAGATCGGCCGATTGCCGGGTGACCACGACGGGAGAGGCCGAAGTACGGCCCTGTGCCGCCTCCTTCGCGGCCCGGGCTGCCTCGGCGGGAGGCAGCCCCGCGGCGGTCAGCCGGCACATCTCCTGGACCATGGAGACGTCATCGCGTGACCACCGGCGGTGCCGGCCGTCCGTCCGCACCGCGGGTCCCAGTCCGTACCGTCGGTCCCAGGAGCGCAGCGTCGTGGGCGACACCCCGAGCTTCCGCGCGAGGAACCCGGTGGTCACTCCCACGTCGGCGGTCTCCGCCTCCTGGCGGGCGCTCAGCTCCATGCAGCGGCCCCCGGCGTAACGGCGCGCGGAGCACGGACGCAAGCGGTGCCCCACCCACGGAAGGCGCGCCCCGGTGTACGGCGGGAGCAGAACATGACAGGGCCTCGCCTCGATTCCGGAGCCGCCCTGGACCAGTCGGTCCGCGGGGCTCGCTCCTACTTCGACGTTGGGATGCCCGGCGGATGCAACGAACCGAGCCGCCGTGCGGGTCGGGCCCGTCCTCGCCGGGTGGGCTGGGGCGGCCTTGGACTCCCTCGCAGGAAGGGCCGCGGCGGTCGCGGCGCCCCGCCCGCGGTGGTGCCGCACGGGCCCGACGCGCCTCAGAAACCCCGGCCGGGGCTGTCGAGCAGGTGAAGCAGCACGGTCTCGGGATCGCAGAGCACCGAGCGCAGCAGTGCTTCCTCGACCCGTCGTCGCCCAGGAGAGAGCGGGCCGTGTGCTCGTAGAACTCCCGCACCGGGCCCAGCTCGGGCGTGCCGCGCTGCGGATGTCCCACCGCGCTCCAGTACGTCTCCGCGGCGCCCTAGGCGGCGACTGCCCGTTCGCCCGCGCCCTGGGCGGCGAGCGCCGAGGCCGGCAGGTCCAGGCCGAGCGCGATTCCGAAGGGGTCCCCGATACCTCGCTTGCCGTCCAGCATCGACCAGGCGTGGGTGGTGGCGTCCTCGGCACGGTCCTCGGAGAGGGAGATGAGGGCCGGCTGGTAGTCGGCGTACGAGCTTGTCCACCGCTCACCGCGCTCGACGCAGCCACGCCGTACCTCCTCCGCCTCCCGGCGCGCCTCGTCCGGTCGCCCCTCCGCGATCGGGGCGAACACCCTGACCAGGCGGCACAGGATGTGGCCGTGGAGGAGAAGGCGGTTCCGCCCGCTCCCGCCAGGGCTCGCCAGACCTGGAACCGGGCTGCCACCGGCCGGCCCTGCAGGGGCCGGAGGTCGGCCCAGGCCACCCCACGTCCGCCCCGCCGCCGGTGTCCGATCCGCCGCCTGGAGTCCCAGGCGGCTCTTGCCGACACCGCCGACCCCGGTGAGGGTGACGACACGAGGCTCGCGCAACGCCGTGGCGAGGTGGGCGAGTTCCTCCCGTCGTCCGACGAAGTCGGGAGGAAGGGCCGGCAGATTTCTCGACACGTGAAGAGTCATTCGCCGGGTGCCCGGCGTGGCACGCACTTCGCCGGCTCGGTCCCGGGTCCGCGGACGGGCGGGGGAGGCGCACCCGGGTGCGCGAGTCGGCACGGCGGCCGGTCACGCGAGCGGCGCGACGATCCGCGCGCGCGACGGGGCCATCGCCCAGCGCACGGCCGACGTGATGGCGCAGCCGAGCGGACGCACACACACGCTGTCGATCAACGGCAGTCGGGGCAGCCGCAGTTCGGCGGCGGCCCAATCGGGCAGCAGGGACACCGCGTTCGCGGCGAGCACCCCGTACGGGAGCCGCGCGACGAGCGGCACCGGCGGGTTCAGCAGGAGGAACCGCGCGGCCTCGCGAGCCTCCGGGGTGGCGCGCACCTCGCGGCGGTACTCGGTCAGCCGCTCGGCGAGTTCGGCGCGGTTGGTCGGCGGGTCCAGGACGCCGAGCGCGGTGGCGACGCGGGCCGTGTCGGCCACGTACGCGTCACAGCCGGCCTCGGACAACGGACGTACCCCGTACCGCTGATGGGCGCGCAGGAAGCTGTCGATCTCCGCGATGTGCACCCAGCCGAGCAGGTGCGGATCCGCCGCGTGATAGGCCGTCCCCTCCGAGGTGACCCCACGTACCCGCTCATGGACCGCCCGCACTCGGTCGCAGGCCTCCTGGGCGCTTTCGGCGGTCCCGTAGGTCGTCACCGCGAGGAACGTGCTCGTGCGCTGGAGCCTGCCCCAGGGGTCTCCGCGGAAGCCCGAGTGCGCGGACACGGCGGCCATGGCGAGCGGATGGAGCGACTGCAGCAGGAGCGCCGAGAGGCCACCGATGAACATCGACGCGTCCCCGTGGACCGTTCGGATGGGACGGTCCGGGCCGAACCAGCGGGGTCCGGGCGTGCCGTGGATACGGGCGCGGTTCTTCGGGCCCTCCGGGCCCGCGACCCGGGTGAAGAGCGTGTTGCCCAGTCGTTCGCGAATGCCGTTGCCGTCCGGTCCGGTCAGTCTCATGGGGATGGTGGCCTCCCTCCGTGTCGTGCCGGGTGGGCTCCGCCACCATTGCGTGACGGCGCCCCGGTGCATTCACCGCGGTGGGGCCCGCCGGATGCGGTCCGCGGGGCGCGGGGTTCCCGGTCGGCGAGGGCACCGCGCGAGCGGCCTTCAGCATGGCTGAATCCACTGGAAAAGCCTACATTGGGGCCTGCCTCTGCCGGGTCGGGCGGTGCCGCTCAGCTACGGACGCCGCCGGCCGACGTCGCAGAACTCATCCCCGGGAGGCGATCCGGCTCCGGGCGGATCTCGAACTCCTCATCGGAGGAGTGGACCACAGCCCGACCAAGGGCCGTAGCCCACCACGGCCCCAGGGCCACCGGATCGACCGAGTGAACAATTGCTGTTCCCATTCCAAGGTCATCAATCGAGCTTGTATCTGCCAGGGCTTGGACGACGGACGTGCATTCGGCAGTCCAACTGACCTGCTTTTTCCCTTAGTTCGGACCGCTGGGTCCGGGATTCGGGGAACGGGGCGGAACGCGGGCGACGCGAGCTGCTCACGGCCGGTCCACTGCCGCATCCGGGTATCGATCACGGGCCGAATAGGGAGGCGAGTCGTCGACGGCCCCGGAGTCAACCGGGTCGCGGGAGGTGTGTCATGCACATCAGCGGTGCGAGGATCCTGGTGCCCGGCGCGACGGGCGTCCTCGGCGCCGCCACGGCTCTGAGACTGTACGAGCAGGGAGCCATCGTGGCCGTCGAGGGCCGTGATCCCGACGCGCTCGCCCGCGTGTCTCAGGACTGCGGCGACGCTCCCGCCCGCGCTTTCGACGCGTATGACCTCGAAGAGTGCGCGCGCACGGTGAACTGGGCCGCCGGTCGACTCGGCGGACTGGACGCGGTCGTCGTCTGTGTCGGTGCCGCCGCCTTCGGGCGGGCGGAGTCGGTGAGCGACGCCGTGGCCGAGCACCTGGTCACCGTCAACGCGCTGGCCCCCATGGCGTTCCTGCGGGCCGCCCTGCCCCTCATGAGTCCGGGCGGGGTGATCGCGGCGATCACCGGCATCGTCGCCGACGCGGCCCCGGCCGGCATGGCCGACTACTCCGCGTCGAAAGCGGGGCTGGCCGCCTGGCTCCGAGCGGTCCGGCGCGAGCAGCGGGCCTCCGGGGTCGCGGTCCTCGAGATCCGTCTGCCCCACATGGAGACGGGCTTCGCCGACCGTGCCGTGCTCGGGACCCCTCCCGTGCTGCCGGCCGGACTGCCTGTCGCCGGTGCGGTGGACACGATCGTCGGCGCACTCTCGGCCGGTGCCCGGCTGGCGAAGCCGGGCCGTGACGCCACGCTCGACACGGAGCGGTAGGACGGGCGGCCGAGGAATCACCGTGCCCGATCGTGGATCGCCCCGACAGCATCACCGGACCATGCGCCCCGTGGAGCCGGTCACCCCTCTCGCTCCGCGGACCCTGCGGCGGACGCTCTTCCGGCAGAACTGGCGCGACCTGGTGTTCCTGCACTGGCCGGCGGACCCGTTCCAGGTGGCCGGGCTGCTGCCGCCCGGCACCGTCCCCGACCTTCACAACGGCCGCACGTACGTCGGTCTGGTCTTCTTCCGTATGCGCGATCCCGCCTTCGGTGGCGCCCCTGCGCTCCCGTATCTCGGGTCGTTCGACGAGGTCAACGTCCGCCTCTACAGCCGGGACGCGTTCGGGCGCCGCGGAGTGGTGTTCCGCTCGCTGGAATGCGACCGACTGGTGCCCGCGCTCGCCGCCGCCGCGTCCTTCCGGCTCCCTTATCGGTGGTCCCGCATCCGCAGCCAGTGGTTCGACAACCGGCTGCTGTACCGCACCAGCCGCCGACTGTCGTCGAATGCCGGGTCTCGCGTGTGGCTCGACGTGGGCAGCGCTCCCCTGACGCCGGACTCCGTAGAGGAGTTCCTCACGAACCGCTGGGGGCTGCACGGGCATGCTTTCGGGCGCTCCTACTACCTGCCCAACACCCACCCCGCGTGGTCCTTCCGGCGCTGTGCCCTGCTCGACTGGCAGGACTCGCTCATCGCAGCCGCGGGCCTGTCCCCTCCGCAGGAGGCGCCGGCCAGCGTGCTGTACGCACCCGGTGTGCCGGTGCGGTTCGGAACACCGGTGCCGCTGCCCGTCACCTGACGTGTCCGGGAAGGGGCCCTTACGCGACGCGTGCCGTGCCCGCTCCCGCATGACGGCGAGCGGGCGAGCGGGCCAGCGGGCGGGCCGCAGCCCAGCGAGGTCCGTGCTCGCGGATCCGGCCGGCCGGGTCCGCGACCTGGGAGAAGCGCTCGGGCGGCGCCCGGCGGAGACGCGTCGCTCAAACCGATGCGAAGTCGATGCAAGTTGCCGCAGTGCATCGATATTTCGGATGGTGGCAGAGCCGGAATCGCGCCGCGCGACCGGCGCGCCCGACGTCTCACGGACGGTGCGGCCCCCACGAAGGCCGCCCGTTTCGGAGACGGGACGCAATCCGTCCGGTTCGAGGAGCAGTCGCCATGAGGGCACGGCAGACCACCGAGCAACCGCTCGACGGCGCTCCGCTGACGGCTCCGGTGGAGGAGTCGCTCTGCGAGGAGGAAATCGCCGCCGCGTTCGTCCGGGGTGAGGAGCAGGCTCTTGCCGGGGCCTACCGCCGGTGGGGCCGTCTGGTGTACACCCTCGCCCGGCGCTCCCTCGGGGACGCGGCCGAGGCGGAGGACGTCACCCAGGTGGTGTTCCTGGCCGCGTGGCGGGGGCGGGCGGGGTTCTCGCCCGAGCGTGGCGCCCTGGCGGCCTGGATCGTCGGAATCACCCGGCGCAAGATCGCCGACGCCTTGCACGCCCGGACACGCCGCGCCGACCTCGTGGCGGCCGCGGGCGCCGTGATGTCGCTGCGCGCACCGGACCGGTCCGGCGAGCCCGACGCGGTGCTGGACCGAGTGCTCGTCGGTCACGAACTGTCGAAGCTGCCCTTGGCTCAGCGGCGCGTGCTCAGCCTCGCCTTCTACGACGATCTCACGCAGACCCAGATCGCCCAGGTCACCGGCTGGCCGCTGGGAACGGTCAAGAGCCACGCACGTCGTGGACTGCACGGGCTGAGCCGCTGCCTCCAGGAGGTCGGCGAGCACGGCTGCCGTGCGTGACGCGAGCGGACGCACGGAGTGAGGCTCGCGCGCCGACGGTGCGGGACGGGTGCCGTCCCCCGTGCATCCGAAGGGGCGGCATTCCGGGGGAGAGGGTCCGTGCATCCGAAGGGGCGGCATTCCGGGGGAGAGGGTCCGTGCATCCGAAAGGGCGGCGTTCCGGGGAAGAGGGAGGGACGGGCGCCCTTCGGAGCACGGGTCGTCCCGACGCGGAGCCGTTCCTCGTGCCGTGGACGCGCACGCGGATGTGACGTCCGCCCACGGCGATGCGGGACGCACATGAAGGGGCGCCTTATGACCGAAACCCAGTCGTCCGGCCACCTTTCGTCCGCCGACCTCGCCCTGCATGTCCTGGACGGGGAACGCGCGCCCTGGTCCGGCGAGGGGCTGTCGCACCTGGAAGACTGCGAGATCTGCCGCGGCCGGTTCGCCGCCTTCGAGAGGGCCGGAGCCGCCGGCCGGGACGGTTTCCCGCGCGACCACCTGGTGAGCCCGCCGGCCCGGGTGTGGGAGGCCGTTCTGAGCGAGGTGCGCGCGGAGCGCGCGAACCAGGCGTCCGAACGCGGTCCCTGGCCCGGCCCGTCGGCCGTGCGCGCGCCGCTGGACCCCTTCTCCACAGCTCGGCGTCACGAGCCCGCCACGGCCGCCCCACCCGGAGCCGCGCACCTGCGTGGTGTCGTTTCCGCTGCGCGTCGAGCCGCCGCGCGGTACCTCCGTAGGGGTCGCGGCGCGCGGTCTCCATCCGAATGATGCATCCGTGGCGGACCGAGCTGCGGCGGACCGGGTCGGCCGTGCCGCGCGATCTCCCTGTGGATCAGTCCGCCGTGGGGACTGATCGCGAGTACCCCAGCCGCGCGTTCTCCCTCTGGATCAGGTCCGCCGTGCGGACTGCCCTGAGTGCCCCAGCCGTGCCCCGGTTCGCCGCCGAGCCACGGTGAAGGCTCACATGGCGAGGCGCGTGCCCCATGCCTCCGTGGTGGCGACGGCGTGGGCGACGTGTGCCGCCGCGACGTCCAGGGCGGCATGGCCGGTCGACTTGAACAGGGTGAGTTCGTCGGCGTCGCGTCGGCCGGGGTGTTCGCCGCCCAGGACCGAACCCAGGAGCGTCACGGACCGGTCGGGCGGGAGGTCCTGCAACTCGTGTGCGCCGGAGGGGGGCCGGGTCGTGGCGGCGCCGTGCCACTCGGCGAAGAGGGTGGCGTCCCGGACGGTGTCGGCGTCCAGCTCGGGTCCGTGGGAGCCGCCCACCGAGCTGATGTGCGCGCCGGGGGCGAGCCACGCGCGACGGATCACCGGCCGCACGGCGCCGGTGCAGCAGAACACCGTGTCGGCCCCGCGCACCGCCGCCTCGATGCCGTCCGTGATCCGGCCGGCCGGGTGGAGAGCGGCGGCGCTCTCGGCGCGCCGGGGATCGCGGCCGGCGACGGAGACGGGTGTCTGGGGATCCAGGGCCGCGAGCAGCGCGATCTGCGCACGCGCCTGGGCACCGGTGCCGATGACGGCGACCCGGGTGGCGTCCGGACGGGCCAGGGCCCGGGCGCTCAGTGTGGCGGTCGCCGCCGTGCGGATCTCGGTGAGAGGCTCGGCGTCCATGAGGGCCAGCGGGCGGCCGTCCGCCTCGTCGAAGAGCGCGACGATGCCCCGGTGACTGCTGCGTCCGGGCCGTGCCGGGTCGGCGAACACGGAGACGAGCTTGGCCGCGAGCCCGAGACCGGGCACATGTCCGGGCATCGCACCGAGCAGGCCGCCCGGCGCGTGCGCCGCGATCCGCGGCGGCGCGGAGACCTCGTCACGGCAGACGGCGACGAGGGCCGCCGCCACGGCCTCCAGGACGCGGTGCGGATCGAGCGCGGCGCGCGTCTGCGCCCCGTCGAGGAAGAGGAGCTCGCTCATGCCGGACCTTCGGTGGACGTGGACGTGGACGTAGACCCCGACGCGGGCTGGGACATGGGTGCGGCCGTGGGCCGGTACGAGGACACGGGACGAGAAGAGGCCTGTCCGGAGACTCCGGAGACCTCGGGGGCTCCCGAGGTTCCAGGGCCGGAGAGGATCCGCCCCAACTCGTCCGTCGCCTCGCGCAGTTGCTCCCGCAGACCGGGAAGCCGGGCCTCGTCGAACTCCGCGCCCAGGCCGACCAGGGTGAGGGCGCAGACGGGCGCGCCGGGGCGCGTGACCACGGCACGGGCGAGCGAGGCGACCGGCTGTTCGTTGCGCCCGAACTCGACGGCGAATCCGGTCCGTTCAGCACGCTCGACGTCGGCCAGCAGCCCGTCGGCTCCGGTCAGCGGGTGTCCGGCCTCCTCCGCGACACGCAGGTAGGGGACCCGGTCGGCCGCAGCGAGGGCGGCGACGAGGGCGAGGGGACCGGCGAACCGGTGAACGGGCAGGGCCTCGCCGGTCAGACTGCTGATCATCGCCAGGCGGTCGGGGCGTACGACGTCGATCACGCGCGAGCGGTCGACCTCGGGCACCTGAAGGTTGACCATCATGCCGGTGCGTTCGGACAGCGCCTCGAGAACCGGTCGGGCGAGCGCTCCGAGTGAGTTCCGGGCCGCCGAGGACGACAATTGCAGGACCGCCGTGCCGGGCAGATAACGGTCGCCGGCGCGCAGCACCCAGCCACGCCGGACCAGGTCGACGAGCACGCGATAGGCGGTCGCGCGATGCAGGCCGACCTCCTCGGCCAGGTCGGTGAGACGCGGGGGCTGGGACGCGCGGGCCACGGCCTCGACCAGGTCCAGGGCCTTGTCCACCGCGGTGCGGGGTGCTTCGGGCACTTCCGACCCCTCCTTGTGGCGTCGCGAGATGCGAGCGTACGGTAGCGCATGTTGCGAGAGACGATACGTCTGTTACGTAGAGCGTAACAACGGTTGGATCGAGCTCCTGACCGGCCCGGACAGAGCGACTACTGAGGTGAAGATGACGGACGAGGCTTCGGGCGCACCGGCCCCGCACGCTCCCGCTGTGAAGGGAGCCGTCGCGGTGTACCGCGGCGCGACGCTGTTCGACGGAACCGGGCGGGCTGCCCGGGGCTCGACGTCGATCGTGATCGACGGCCCGGTCATCCGCGCCGTCGGGGACGATGCCGTGATCGCCGAGAACCTGCCCGCCGACGCCCAGGTCTTCGACCTCGACGGCCGCTTCGTCGTCCCCGGCCTGATCGACGCGCACCAGCACATCGCGACGCCGCCCGACCGGCCGGTCGCCGAGGCGGTGCTGCGCCGGCTCGTCTACAGCGGGGTCACCGCCATCCGCGACATGGCCGACGACCTGCGCCAGGTGGGCGACCTGGCGAGGGCCACGCTCGTCGGCGAGATCCCCGGCCCCGACATCCGCTACGCCGCGCTGATGGCCGGACCCGGCTTCTTCGACGACCCCCGCACCCACCAGGTGTCCCAGGGCGAGACGCCCGGCGCCGTGCCGTGGATGCAGGCGATCACGAAGGACACCGACCTGCGGCTGGCCGTCGCCCTGGCGCGCGGAACGCACGCCGCCGCGATCAAGGTGTACGCGGATCTCGACCAGACCACCGTCGCGGCGATCACCGCGGAGGCGCACCGCCAGGGCATCCCCGTCTGGGCCCACGCCACCGTCTTCCCGGCCACGCCCGGCCAGATCGTCGGGGCCGGCGCGGACACCGTCTCGCACGTGACCCTGCTCGCCTTCGAGGGCACGGACTCACCTCTGATCAGCTACAAGAACAAGCCGCGCGTCGAGTACGAGCGGTTCGCCGCCGGCGACGACCACCGGATCGAGGAACTCTTCGCGCTGATGCGGCGGCGAGGCACCGTCCTCGACGCGACCGCGGGCATGTGGGCGAGCGAGGCCCTCGCGGGCGAGGGTCCCGAGGACGCGGCGCGGGCGGCCGCCAACACCGAACTCGCCGCTGTGCTCACCGCCCAGGCCCACCGGGCCGGTGTCGACATCGCGACCGGGACGGACTACGAGACCGATCCCAAGGACCCCTTCCCCGCCCTGTACGAGGAGTTGGCGTTCCTCGTGCACCGCTGCGGGATGTCACCGGAGCAGGTGCTGCGATCGGCCACGCTGATCGGTGCCCGGAGCGCCGGCGCCGAGGACATCATGGGGAGCGTCGAAGCGGGCAAGCTCGCCAACTTCGTCGTCCTGGAGGACGATCCGCTGCGGGACATCGAGCACCTGCGCAGCGTCACGCTCACCGTCAAGCGAGGCCGGCGCTTCGAGCGCCGTGACTTCGAGAGCACCGGCGCCGGCCGGTCCGACCGCGTCCGGACGCCCGAGGGCGAAGAGCCCGGAGCGACCCACCCCGTCGAGGAGACCCGATGACCGCCCTCCCCATGATCATCAACGCGCTCGGGCAGCTCGACAACCCGAACGCTCCCCAGTCGGTTGAGGCCGCCGCGCAGCTCAACCCCTCCAGCGAGCAACTGACCGTCGACGCCCGCACGTTGGCCGACGCCCACGCCTCGGGGCTCACCGCCGTCAACATCACGCTCGGCTACACGATGGGCGATCTGCCGCCGTACGAGCACACCCTGCACGAGATCGCCGTCTGGGACGGGATCATCCGGGACAACGCGGCCGACCTCCTCAAGGTCCGTACGGTCGCCGACCTCCACCGGGCCAGGCAGGAGGGCCGGATCGGCGTCATCTACGGCTTCCAGAACGCGGTCGCGGTCGGCGAGGACACCGGGCGCATCGCCACCTTCGCCGACCTCGGCGTGCGGGTCGTCCAGCTCACGTACAACCAGGCCAACCACATCGGCGACGGCTCGATGGCGCCCGCCAACCGGGGGCTCACCGACTTCGGCCGAACCGTCGTCGAGGCCCTCGACGAGCACCGCCTCATGGTCGACCTCTCCCACAGTGGTGAGCGCACCTGCCTGGACGCCGCCAAGACGGCGCGGCGCCCGGTGTCGATCAACCACACCGGTTGCCGGGCGCTCGCCGACCTCCCCCGCAACAAGACGGACGAGGAACTGCGCCTGGTGGCCTCGCGCGGTGGCTTCGTGGGCATCTACTTCATGCCCTTCCTGAACGTGTCGGGCCATGCGACGGCCGCGGACGTCGTGGAGCACATCGTCCACGCGGTCGACGTGTGCGGCGAGGACCACGTCGGCATCGGTACCGACGGGACCGTCACCTCCATCGACGACCTCGACGCGTACCGCGCGCATCTCGCCGAACATGTGGCCCTGCGGCGCGAGGCCGGTGTCGGCGCGGCGGGGGAGCGCGACGACACGCTTCCCTTCGTGCTCGACCTGCGCGGAGTGGACCAGTTCCGGGAACTCGTCCGCCTCCTGGAACAGCGCGGCTACAGCTCCGAGCGCATCGAGAAGATCCTCGGCAGGAACTTCCTGGACTACGCCGACCGCGTGTGGGCCCCGGAGGTTTCCGGCTAGCCGATTCGGGCACCCGGGCGGCCCCACCGGTGGTTCGGCTGCCGGAGACCGAGCGCGTTGCCGGTCATCCGGAAGCCGGCAGCCCCGTGACCCGAATGCGTGTCGGCGGGTTCCCGGCCGAGGCCGTTTCGGCGGTCGCCGAGCCGCTCAGGTCCGGCGACGGCGACGACGTGGCCGCCCCGGGCGTGCCGCTCGGAGCGGGGGACGGGGATCCGGACGCCTCGACGGCCGGGGTGGCGGGAGTGACGTGCGGGGGTGTCGCACTGGCCCGACCGCTCGGCGAGACGGCCGAGGGAGAGGGTGCCGCGCTCGCGCCACGGCGAGAGGGCTGGTCCGCGGACCCGACGGCGCCGACCGGCTGGGCGGCGGCCGGGCCCTCGGTCGGCGGGGCCACGTTCCCGACGGACTCCCCGCCCTGACTCGCGGATGCGGCTCCGGGCGCCAGGGCCGACGGGGACGGGGTGCCCGTGGGCCGCTCCTGGACGCGCGACGCGCCGTCGGCGGCCGAGATGTCCTTGTGCGCCTTCCCTGCCCCGTTCGGCAGGGGCAGCCAGGGCGCCGCCGAGTCTCTCCCGCTCACCAGGGCCGCGAGGGCCGTGGCGAAGCAGACGCAGGAGACCGCGACGATCCAGCCCATGCTGCGCAGCCAGGAACGCCGCCGCCCGCTCTCGTCGACGAACACGGCCCCTTCACCGGACGTGAGTACTTCCGTCCGGCTCCGTCCCGCACAGGCCGATTCCCCCGTTGTCCCTGCCATGCCCCACTCCTTGACGATTCCTGTCGCCGGTCGCACACCGGCGACCGCGCGCTGATTCGGATGGCGACTCCGCGCTGATCCACAGATACGAAGGCGATCACTGGTTGACTCATTCCGACCGGTTGTGATGCATCTAGGGCGGGTTCGTTTCGGGAAGGCGAGTACCGAATCGAGCGTCGTGCAGCTGAATCAGTTGTCTGAACAGTCGAATCCATTGTTTGATCTTGCTCTGACGGTGTATACGTTCGTACTCTTGCGGAATCCGCTTGCCGATCGAGCTCGGCCACCGACTTCACCTTCACAGTTCACCGACAGAGGAGTCCCTCGATGGACCGCACTCGCCTGCAGCAGCTCCTGGCTCGTGAGAGCGCCGAGGCCGAGCGCCGCAACCCGCGGTCCAAGGCCGCGTACGAGCGCGCCGACCACCTGTTCGGCAGAGTCCCGATGACCTGGATGAACAAGACGGCGGGGGCCTTCCCGCGCTATCTGGACACCGCGCGCGGCGCCCGCATCACCGACATCGACGGGCACGAGTACATCGACTTCTGCCTCGGCGACACGGGCGCGATGGCCGGGCACTCCCCGGAGGTGGTGGCCGAGGCGGTGCGCACCCGGTTCGCCGAGAGCGGCGGCGCGACCGCCATGCTCCCCACCGAGGACGCCGAGTGGGTGGGCGCCGAACTGACCCGCCGCTTCGGGCTCGCGCGCTGGAGCTTCTCGCTCACCGCGACCGACGCCAACCGCTGGTCCATCCGGCTGGCACGGGCGGTCACCGGCCGCCCGAAGATCCTGGTGAACAGCTACAGCTACCACGGCAGCGTCGACGAGTCGCTGATCGTGGTCGGCCCGGACGGGCACGGCACGGCCCGCCCCGGAAACGTCGGCGCCCCCTGCGACGTCACCCTCACCAGCCGCGTCGCGGAGTTCAACGACCTGGCGCAGCTGGAGCGCGAGCTCGCCCACGGCGACGTGGCCGCCGTCCTCATGGAACCCGCGCTCACCAACATCGGCATCGTGCTGCCCGAGCCGGGCTACCTGGAAGGCGTCCGCTCCCTCACACGCCGGTACGGGACCCTCCTGATCAACGACGAGACGCACACCTTCTCCGCGGGCCCCGGTGGCTGCACCGCCGCCTGGGGACTGGAGCCGGACCTGCTCACCATCGGCAAGGCGATCGGCGGAGGGATCCCGGCCGGCGCGTACGGGCTCTCCGCCGAACTCGCCGACAGACTGCTCGGCCGCGCCGACCTGGACCTCGTCGACATGGGCGGCGTCGGCGGCACCCTCGCCGGGAACGCCCTCTCGGTGGCCGCGATGCGCGCGACCCTGGAACACGTCCTCACCGACGCGACATTCGACACGATGGCGAAGCTCTCCGAACGCTTCGAGGCCGGGGTGCGGGCGGGCATCGAGGAATGGGCCCTGCCGTGGTCGGTGAGCTGGCTCGGAGCCCGTACCGAATACCGGTTCGCCGACCCCGCGCCGCGCACCGGAACGGAATCGGCCGCGGCCGCCGACACCGAGCTGGAGGACTTCCTCCACCTCTACCTCGCCAACCGGGGCATCCTGCTGACCCCGTTCCACAACATGGCGCTCATGTGCCCGGCGACCACCGAGGAGGACGTGGACCGGCACACCGACGTCTTCGCCGCGGCCCTGGCCGAACTGGTCCGCTGAACGGCCCCGTTAACCTTGGACCGGGTCAGCCGGAGAGGAACAGCGTGGACGAGATCGACCGGGCCATCCTGCGTGAACTGCAGATCGACGGGCGTATCGCCTATGCGGAACTCGGCCCCAAGGTCGGGCTGTCCGCGTCGGCGGCCCGCCAGCGCCTGCAACGCCTGCTCGACTCG
Organism: Streptomyces sp. NPDC026500; assembly: GCF_055567635.1. Lineage (NCBI taxonomy): Bacteria > Bacillati > Actinomycetota > Actinomycetes > Kitasatosporales > Streptomycetaceae > Streptomyces > Streptomyces sp. NPDC026500. The sequence continues at coordinate 89,998 of NZ_JBVHQB010000013.1, forward strand.
CAGGCGGTCCAGGTCGTCGGTGTCACCGACCCGATGGGCATGGGCGGTCAGGCGATGGCCCTGCTCGGCATCGCCGTGGACGGCGATCCACGAGCGGTCGCCGACGCGCTGGCCGAACGGACCGAGGTCGTCTACTCGGTGCTGACCTCGGGCGGCTTCGACCTGTTCGCCGAGGTCGTCTGCCCGGTGCCGAGGGATCTGCTGGACTTCGTCAACGACGTCGTACGGCAGATCGAGGGCGTCCGGCAGGTGCAGTCGTTCCCCTACTTCGGGATCCACACGCACCGGTTCCTGTGGAACGTGGGCTGAGCGCGTTCCTCGCCCCGGCTACCGTGCCACGCTCTGGGACGCCTTCTTGTCGGGCGTGGCGATCCGCACACCCAGCGGGCGGGCCAGGCCGATCACCCCTTCGTCCAGGCGCTGGAGATGCCGCAGGACCCTGCCCGTGACGCGGTCGTGCCGGGGAGATTCCGACTCCTGCGGCTCCAGCATGGAGGCGAGGCTCGGACCGGTCTCCACGACGCCGTCACCGGCGTCGTCCTCGACCCGTGCGACGAGGACCTCGATGTTGTGGCTGATCCGGCTGCCCGCCAGTTTGAGCCGGGGGTCCGCGGCGACCGTCCCGCTGTAGGGAACGAGTTCGGCCGTCGCCGCCAGTGATCGCGCGTGATAGGCGCACGTCTCCAGCAGGGCGACGATGTAGCGGGCGGTCCGACGGCGAGCACGCCACGGAGTGATCGGGTGGGTCAACGGTTTGGTGGAGGACCGCAGATCGTCCAACGCCGAGTCCAGATCGCGGGCCTTGTCCAGTAGATCGAGGGCGATCCCGCCGCTCAGCTGCTCCACCGCCGCGCCGCTGACGTCCCCGAGCCGGGTCAGCACGGTGGCGAGGAGCTCGTCCGTACGCCGGTCGGTGGGCACCGGAAGAACCAGGGCGGCCGCGATCGCTCCGCAGACCGCACCGAGCGCGGTCTCCTGGATCCGCAGGAGGAGCACCGCCGAACTGTAGGTGTTGAGCACGGTGTACAGCAGTCCCAGCATCGCCGTGACGAAGAACGACATCAGGATGTACGACACCGGGGCGGTGAAGTACGTGGCGAAGACGAACAGCAGGACCAGCGCGAACGCGGTCCAGGTGTGGTCGCCCACCACACCCGCCAAGGCGACTCCTGCGATGACGCCGAGGACCGTGCCCAGCAGCCGGCGGTAGCCCTTGACGAGGATCTCCCCGGTCGAGGAGGTGTTCAGGAAGACGACCCAGCAGGTCAGCACCGCCCAGTACCACCGCTGCGGGGAGAGCAGCTCCCCGCCGACGATGGCCAGGGCAGAACCCACCGAGACCTGCACGGCCGCCCGGGTCGTGGGCCTGTCCAGCCCCTTGGCGGCCGGCTCGTCCTGTTCCTCCTCCTCGGCGCCGATGGCGACGTCCTCGGCGTCCAGTTCCTCGCGGGAACGGGTCGTCTCGGGGGAGTCGTCGGACTCGTCCTCGGGCCCGTCGAGCGCCAGCCGCAGCCCGAGGACGGAGCGAACCGTCTCTCCGATACCGCGGAAGACATCCTGTACGGCCGCCGGGGCGCGGGGCAGATTCTCCCCGTCCCGGTAGCCGAGCAGCCGATTGCGCAGCTGTGCCACCCCGGTGCCGAGCTCACCGGAGGTCGGCTGGGCGACGATCAGCCGCAGCGCTTCGAGATCGCGGCGCAGGATCGCGATCGTGTCGTCCTGCGCCTGGAGCTGGTCGCCGGGCGCGGGCAACGGTGCGTGCTTCAGGTGCAGGGTGAGCGTGTCGGCGCGTTCGGCGCTGCGCGCGGTGAGGATGAGGATGCCGAGTCGCTCGGCGGCGATCTCGGCATCGGCGATCCGCCGCTGGAGCAGCGAGGCAGCCGTGCTGTCGCTGGTCCCCTCGTCCAGCCGGTTCTGGATCATCATCGCGCTCTCGTGCAGCCGCGCGGTGTGCAGCCGTACATCGTCCAGGGCCTTTTTGACCCGGTCGGGACCAGCGTCGAGAAGCTCGATCTGTGCGGACACCAACTGGGCCACGCGAGCCCGGAACGCCTTGCGCAGCCGCCTGAGAACCCGTTCGGGCGTCTCGATGACCAGGCCGAAGCGCGCCACCGCGCTGCAGGCGAAGGCGATGGCCAGGGTTGCGCACAGCCCGGGAAGGGCGGAGACGGCGGCTCCGACGAACACGGACACGAAGTAGATCTGGAACCCGATCAGCCCGAGTGCCGTAGCCCGATCACCGTACCGGCGGCAGTAGACCGCGGCGAAGATGAGCGCGATGAAGCACAGGTCACCCGCGACCACATGGGCGCTCAGCAGTGTGCCCAGTGACATCGCCGTGACCGCCACGGGCAGACCGAGCGCCAGCGTGCGGGCCTGTTCGCGGCGCTGTTTCTCCTTGATGGCGAACGTCGCGACCATCGCGGCCGTGGCGCCGGTCACCATGTGACCGGTGTCGGCTCCGAGCAGGCCGAGTACGGCGAGCGTGAGGGCGATGGCGCCGACGGTCCGCAGTCCGGCCATGAGTCGCAGCAGACCCGGATCGGATGCCGCGATCCTGTCCCAGAGCCCCGCCCGACTCGGCCGTGTCACTGTCCTCGCGCTGCCATGATTCCCCGCTCCCGCGGCATGATCCGGAACTCCAGCATGGCACCGTGCGGCGCCCCGCGCCGAGTCTCCCCGCGGGGAATCGGCGACGCACTCCTCGGTGACCGGCTTCGTTCGGCCGGAACAGCACGGTGCCCCATCTGCTTGCCCCGCACCGCGCGCTCCGGCGGGCAGAGTCTTCCGGGGCTTCGCGGCAGTCGGTGACCTACTTCGTACGGGTGTCGGTCCGGCCTCTTGTGGGAGCGCTCCCAAGGAGTCAGGATGCCGCGCATGAACCCATCGCCGATCCTTCGCGCCTACCGGCCCGACGACCGTGCCGCGGTCGCCGACGTGTGTGTGAGCACCGCGGACGAGGGAGGGGATTCGCGTGCCCGGTATCCCGACGAGGAGTTGATGCCGACGATCTTCGCCGAGCCCTACTGTCATCTGGAGCCCGAACTGGCCTTCGTCCTGGACGACGGGCGCGGTCGGGCGGTCGGCTATGTGATCGGCACGGGGGACACCGCGGAGTTCGTCGCGCGGTTCCGTGACACATGGATCCCGCGTGTCGCCCACCGCTATCCCGCCCTCACGACACCGCCCCGCACGCCCGCTGAGGAGATGGTCGGGCTGCTGCACACCCCCGAGCGCATGATCCTGCCCGAACTCGGCGACTACCCGGCGCACCTGCACATCGACCTGCTGCCGGACTTCCAGCGGCGCGGCTACGGAAGGGCGCTGATGAACACCTTCCTGACCGCACTGCACGACCGTGGGGTGCCCGCGGTCCACCTGGGCATGGTCACCGCCAACAGGCCCGCGCGGGCCTTCTACGACCGTCTCGGCTTCCACCGGATTCCCGTCGACGATCCCGGGCCGCTCACCTATTTGGGGAGGTCGACGATGGTGGAGGGGCCGACGCCCGCCGAACGGCCGGTGACCGTACCCGTGTCGGGAGGTTCCGGGCGTCCGTAGGCGCGCGGGGCGAGGGGTGGTGCCGGGCGGGGCGACCGGCATGGGACGGGTGCCCCGGTTCCGGGCCGCGACAGGCGTCCTGGAACCGGCGCGTCACGGCGCGAGCGCACCGGTTCGGGCGACAGTGGGCCGCCGGAACCGGTGCGCTCGTAGGACTCGGACCTCAGTGCGCGGCCGCGGCCGTCTCCGGCGCGGCCGCGGGGCCGGCCTTGTCGCCGCCGACGGCGGCGCGGGCTGCCGGGATCACGGCGGCGATGGCGGCGGCCACCAGGGCGACGCAGCCACCGACGATGAGGCCGGTGCGGAAACCGCTCTCGGAGGTGAAGGTGTAGCCGGCCGCGCTGGTCGTCATCTGGGCGAGGATGACGCCGACGACGGCCGAGCCGACCGAGGTCCCCAGGGAGCGCATCAGCGAGTTGAAGCCGTTGGCGGCGGCGGTCTCGGAGAGCGGGACCGAGCTCATGATCAGGGCCGGCATCGCACCGTAGGCGAGGCCGACGCCGCTGTTGATGACCATGCCGGTCAGCATCAGACCCCAGGGGGTACCCATGAGGGTCAGCGCCAGGCCGTAGCCGAGGGCGATGACGAGGACACCGCAGATCAGCGTGAACTTCGGGCCGCGGGCGTCCGTCAGCTTCCCGCCGAACGGGGAGACGATCATCATCATGATGCCGCCGGGCGCCATCCACAGGCCGGCCGCGAGCATGGACTGGCCCAGGCCGTAGCCGGTGGCGTCGGGGAACTGGAGCAGCTGCGGGATGATCAGCATGCTGGCGTACATGCCGAAGCCGACGAAGATCGAGGCGACGTTGGTGAGCAGGACCCGGGGGCGGCTCGTGGTGCGCAGGTCGACCAGTGGGTCCTGGGTGCGCAGCTCCCAGGCACCCCAGGCGATCAGGACCACCACGGCGGTGGCGAACAGCCCGAGCGTCGTCGCGGAACCCCAGCCCCAGTCGCCGCCCTTGGAGACGCCGAGGAGCAGGCAGACAAGGCCGACGCCGAGCCCCAGAGCTCCGAGCCCGTCGAAGCGCTGACCCTTGGCGCTGGCCGGCACGTCCGGGATGAGGAACCAGATCAGCGTTCCGATCACCACGGCGAGCACGGCGGAGCCCCAGAACAGCACGCGCCAGTTCGCGTACTGGGCGACGGCGGCGGAGATGGGCAGGCCGAGGCCGCCGCCGATGCCCATGGAGGCGCTGACGAGCGCGATGGAGGAACTCAGCTTCTCGGCCGGCACCACGTCGCGCAGCAGGGCGATGCCCAGCGGGATCATGCCCATGCCCATGCCCTGCAGGCCCCGTCCGACGATCATCGGAGCGACGGACGAGGAGAGCGCGCACACGACGGAGCCCACCACGAGCGGGACGGAGCAGGCGAGCAGCATCCGCCGCTTGCCCAGCAGGTCGCCCAGGCGGCCGGAGACCGGGACGCAGACGGACGCGACCAGCAGGGTGACGGTGATGACCCAGGCGGAGTTGGCGGGCGTGGTGTGCAGGATCTGCGGCAGCTCGGCGATGAGCGGAGTGACCAGCGTCTGCATGATCGCCGCCACGGTGCCGGCGAAGGCGAGCGTGGCGACCACGCCGCTTGCTCGGGCTGAGGGCTGGGGGGCGTCCATGGGGACTCCTCGGGTCTGACTGCGGGGCAAGGGATGTGCATCGTACATGCCCTATGTATCACGCATGTGATGTGGCTCATGCATGCGTTGTGGCACGTGCATGCGGGTGTGGGACCATGGAGCCGGGTCGCACCGCGATATGTGCGGGACGCTCGGCTCAGGCGACGGCGGGAGGCGGCAGGCGGATGGTCAGGCCCACACACGAGGTCGAGTACGAGCAGATGCTGCTCAGCCGCCACGGATGGATGAACCACAGGGGCGGCCGCACCAAGGACGGCGTTCTGGAGCGCAGTGCCTACATCTTGCTCAGCCGGATCCGGGTCCAGGGGCCGATGTCGATCGGTGAACTGAGCGACGCCTTCGGGCTCGACGCCTCCACCCTCAACCGGCAGACCGCGGCGGCGATGCGTGCCGGGCTCGTCGAGCGAATCCCCGACCCCGACGGCGGCATGGCCCGCAAGTTCCGCATCACGGACGAGGGGGCGCGGCTCCTCGACGAGGAGCGGCAGGGACTCATCAGTTCCCTGGACCGTGTCATGGCCGACTGGCCGGAGGCGGACATCGCCGCCTTCGCCTCCTATCTGCGGCGCTTCAACACCGACATCGAGCGCATCGGCGGCCGCCCGTGGCCGCGTCCGTGACCGGACCTCCAACTGCCGCCGGACCGAAGCGGCGTAGCGGAAAACCCGATGACGCGGCAGCGCGCCGCCTCCTACGCTCACCCGTATGAACAGGCCCGGGGGACTGCTGAACGTCGTCGATGTCGAGGCGACCTGCTGGGAAGGCCCGCCTCCGCCCGGAGCCGTGAGCGAGATCATCGAGATCGGTCTGACGGTCGTCGACCTGGACAAGGGCGTACGGGTGGAGAAGCACCGTCTTCTGGTACGGCCCGCCCGGTCGACCGTCAGCGCCTTCTGCACGGAACTGACCGGGCTGACCCGGGGCGAGGTCGAGGCGGGGCTCGAATTCGCCGTAGCCTGCCGAGAGTTGGCCGCGCGTCACCAGGCGGGGGAGCGGCCGTGGGCGAGTTGGGGCGACTACGACCGTCACCAGTTCGCCCGTCAGTGCGCCGCCACGGCGACTCCGTACCCCTTCGGTCACCGGCACACCAACGCCAAGGCGGTCTTCACCGCGGCTCACGGACTGCGCAAGCGGCCCGGTATGGCACAGGCCCTCCGTCTCGTGGAACTGCCCCTGGAGGGCAGACATCACCGAGGTGAGGACGACGCGTGGAACATCGCCGCCCTGATCCTCGACCTTGCGGGGCGGGGGACTTGGCCGAACGCCTCCGCGTCGCCGGCCTGAGGAGCGAATCGTCCCGGCGGGGCTGTTCGCCGGGGCGGCTGTCCCCGAGGCACCGCCCCAACTCGGCTGCCAGGCCTCCCGGTTCGAGCCGCAGCGGCGGTCTGATCCGCTCCCGTGCCCCGTCTTCGATGCCCCACGGCCGACGCGGGCTCACCCCAGTACTCGCTCCCCTGCCGGAGGGGAGAACAAGGACTGACGGTTCATCAATCCACCGGGCCCGAGGTGTCGGTGTCCTCCTCCAGGGCGAACCAGGGTCCGCGTTCCAAGCGGTCCTGCACGACCTCACGCGCGTCGGCGTCGGCGATCTGGGCGGCGAGGCGCTGGGCGCGGGTTTTGAGTTCCCCGGCGTCCGGTGCGCCGGTGGCCGCGGCCGTCCGGGCCAGGATCTCGATGGAGAAGGCAACGTCCCAGTCCGTGAAGTCACTGGGGTGTTCGGCGATCAGTTCCGCGTAGCGCGGGGCGTGGTGCGCGGCGATCCGGGGACGCCCGATGGCCAGGGCGGTCTGGGCGATGGCGTATTCGGCGCGGCCGTGGTTGGCCGGGGTGCCTGCCTCCAGCCAGTGGTAGCACGCCGCGTACGCCTGGTAGAGGGCGCGGTCCTGCTCGGCGCGCGGGGTGCTGGGGGTGAGGTCGAAGAGCAGGTCCCCGAGCGCGTTGTTGAGCTCGACGGCGAACCAGCGGTGCAGATCGCGTTCGCGTGGTTGGCGGTTGCCGAACGCGCTGACCACGTCCTGCCAGCGGGCGAAGCCGTGTTCGCGGGCGATGACTTGCTGCGCGTCGCGTATGGAGAACCGGGCGGGGTCAACCGGGCCGGTCCTGGCCGCGCGTTCGGCGGCTCCGGGCTTGCCGTGCCGGACGGCCAGGCGCAGGTCCTTGGCCAGGGTGCGCAACTGCCCCAGGTCGGCCTGGGCCGGAAGGCCGGGAGTGGTGCTGGTCATCGTGCGAGTCCTTCGGGTCACGTGGGGGGATCCGGGCGATTCCAGCGGCTGAGAGACCGCAAGTACTGCCTGGTGACGGGAGTTTCCCCGTCCTTGCCGGACCCCGAGACCGTAGATCTCCAGGGCTTGGTTGCGTGCCCTGCGGCTGGCTGCCGGACCTCGTCCCAGCTGATTCGGTACCGCGCTACGCGTCCTTGTCGGCTTCCTGTGCCGCGCGCTCCAGTCGGCTCCTGTAGCTCTCCCACCATGCCGAGTCGCCCAGCGCCATGCTGTCGTTGCTCTCGTCCATCCCGACAGCGCCGTCGATGAGTTCCCGGATGATGTCGGCATGCCCGGCGTGCCGCTGCGCATCGGCGATCACGCGCACTACCGCATGATGCAACGTCACCTCGTTCTTCCCCTTGGGCCACCACGGCACCCTGCCGGTCGTTTCCAGCGCCAGCGCGTCGATCGTCGCGTCCGCGTGTGCCCAGGCCCGGCGGTAGAGCCCCACGATGAACGCGCGTGACTCGTCGGCGGTGGCCCACATGTCCGCGTGCGGTTCAGCACCGTCATCGAGCCAGGGCAGCGGCTCACCGGACGGTCGCCCGAAGGTGTCGCCGAGGTAGCCCAGTTCCATGGTGGCCACGTGTTTGACCAGGCCGAGGAGATTGGTGCCGGTCGGTGTGAGCGGGCGGCGGATGTCGTACTCCGAGAGGCCCTCGAGCTTCCACAGCAGGGCATCACGAGCCGACTGCAAGTAGCGGTGAAGGTCAGCCTTGGGATCCGATGCGGTCATGGCGGCCAGTCTGCCGTTCGCACGGTCCGTCCACCGCCCAATTCACCGCACGCGGCGAACCGGATCATCTGACCTGGCGAGCGAACTCTGCTTGTCGGGGCGGGCGGTTGGCTACGACGTCATGGGCGGTTCGGGTTTCCGTGCCAGAAAGGTGGCGACCGTCCTCTTCGATCCTTCGCCAGGTTCCTGCAGCAGTTGAGAGGTGACGACGAGTCCGGCCCGGGCCAACAGCGCGGCGATGCGATCCGGTGGTTGCAGGTGGGACTCGAAGGACACCGGATGGCCGCCATACGCATGCGTCGGACGCACATGTACGTCGTCTCCCACATAGCCGGCCATCATCAGCAGGCCGCCGGGTGCGAGCGTGCGATGGAATTCGGCGAACACGACGGGCAACAACTCCGGCGGCGTGTGGTGGGTGGAGTAGTAGGCCAGGATGCCGCCGAGCTCGTTGTCCCCGATCGCCGGCGCGGTCATCGAGCCCACCGTGAACTTCAGGCTCGGGTAGGCCTGCCGGGCAACCTCGATCATCTTCGGGGACAGGTCGATGCCGAACGCGCGCACCCCCAGATCTGCCAGATGCGCAGTGACCTTGCCTGGCCCGCACCCCAGGTCCGCGACCGGCCCGCGGTCGGCCGACCGCACTACTTCCGCGAACACGGCCAGCATCGCGCGCGAGAGCGGATCCAACTCCGCCGGTTTCTTGACGAGTTGCGCGTAGTCGGCGGCGACGGTGTCGTACGACTCCCGGACCGCGGCAAGGTAGGAGGGCTCAGTCACGCGGGTGACTCTAGAGACGGGCACTGACAGTCGGTGTTCTGTCCAACCCGGTGCTTGCTCCGCGTCAGGTCTACGAAGCCAAGGCAGCGTGCTGGGGAGGTGTGTGACGTCGACCGACAGGTGGTCATGTCGATCGATGGTCGGGCACGTGTCCGGCTCGTCGGGGCTCTGCCCGTGAGCGCACGTTGTCGGTGTCAGCTGGATTGAGTAGGGTCACCGACATGAACACCGGACCGGCACTGCGCCACACACGGATTGGCCACCCGGTGGAGGGCTGACCGCCCAGCGGGTGCGGAGAAAGCACCCCCTCAGTTCGGCACGCGGACCTCCCAGTGCTTGTGCACCGTGAGGCCCTTTTTCGTGTCGAACCGCAATTGAGGTCAGCCGCATGACAGTCACGTTCAACCACACCATCATCGCTTCCAAGGACCGCCACGAGTCGGCACGCTTCTTCCGAGAGTTGCTGGAGCTGCCCGATGCGCCTTCCTGGGGCCCGTTCACCAACATCCAGCTGTCCGACGGTGTGCTGCTGCAGTTCGCCGAGCCGCCGGTGGAGATCCAGATGCAGCACTACGCGTTCCTGATCGACGAAGAGTTGTTCGATCGGGCGTACCGGCGGCTCTGTGACCAGGGCATCGAGCACTGGGCCGATCCCCAGATGCGACGCGCGGGCGAGATCAACAACGAGCACGGCGGGCGAGGCGTGTACTTCAAGGACCCCGCCGGCCATGCGATCGAGTTGATCACCCGCCCGTATCTGTAACAGGGCGGAGCCTGGTCGGGCACCTGAGATGCGGCGCCCGACCAGGACGTCACCCGACGGCAGTCCGGTCGTCGAGTTCATGCTGAACATTCACGACGACGGCACCGCCGGCTGGCGTTGGCACGACGAGCCGTTCGACGTGGTGAACCAGTGACGCGCTGGGTTCGCGCGGAGGGTGACGTGCGGGTCAGCGTCGGCTCTGCTGTTTCAGATGCGTCCTCGTCGGCCCGACGCGCGCCGAGCGCATGGACGGCCGTCCGGGCGCATGGAGAAGCGGTGCACGGGGGCGAAATACGCCGGAGTGCGGCTGGTTCACCCCGAAGGGTTGTTTTGTGGCGGGTCGCGGTGAACGGAGTGTGGGTGCGGGTGCCTTGGGGAGAACCTGGGTCGTACGCGAAACGCCGTCATCGAGGAGTGCCGCGTGTCCGATGTCGTCTTCACGGCGGATTTCGCCTCGACTCGTCAATGGGTCGCGGGCCACTCCTGGGCCTATCCCGACGGCGGTCCGGTCAATCCGGGCGATGGCAAACTCGACCATCTGGTGACCGACCCCGCCTACTGCCGGACGGGTCTCTTCCGGGCCACTCGACGACCGGACGGTGAATGGGACGCGGGGCTCCTCACCACTGAGGGCAGCGCGGACGGGTTCATGGTCCGCACGGGCGATGTGCTGCAGACGCGGGTCCGGCTGCCCACGGTGACCGGTGCCTGGCCGGCCATCTGGACGTGGCGGGACGGCGGTCAGGAGATCGATGTCTTCGAGTACCACCCCGACAACCCCGACCTGCTGGAACTCTCCAACCACGTACACCTCACCCACCACTACTACCGGGACCAGGCCATTCGGCCGGGTGCCTGGGTCGACCTCGTGGTCGAGTTCGGCGCCCACCGCGTCGTGTGGTGGGTGAACGGAATCCGCGCCTTCGACGACCGGCGCGGAGTGGGCAGAGCCTGGCACGCCTATCTCATCGTCAACCTGTCCGTGTGCGCTGGGCGCTACCACCCGCCGCCGCCCCCCGAGGCCTCCGAGATGGACTTCGAGGTGGCCCATCTGACCGTTCGCAGGCCCCGGTTCGACGGGCCTTTCCCCGCGTCGGAGGAATACGAGGTCGACCTCGACCTCCTCAACTGACGCAGCCGCAGGGGAATCGGCAATCGGGCCTCGGCAGGTGCATCCGTCGCTGCCCTCCGGCCGGAAGTACGGCATCAGTAGCGACGATGCGCTCGTGCACGTCGTGCCGACGGGTGCCGAGGGCCATGACGAATCCGCAACCTGGGTGGGACGCCCGCGAGGCCGCGTACGTCAGTCACGTCGGCAGTTGCCGCACGTGCCAACGGGAGTCGGGGCGTTGCCCGCAGGCCGCGCGCCTGTGGCGTCTCTACCAGCAGTGGCGCAACGGTCGTCCCGCTCGGTCCGAGGACTCGGAGTAGGGGCCGGACATACGCCTCCGCGGACGGCGGTGGACGTGTGATCGGGCTGTGACCCGGAACTATGACCTCCGCCACAGCCGGGCGGGCCGGGTCCTGATCAGCTGGACCCATGCGCACAGCCGCCCCCCTCTTACTGGTCCTCGCCTCGGGCCTTGCCCTCTCCGCCTGCGGACAGTGGGCCGACCCGCCGACGTCCGACGCGCGGCCCACCTCGTCCGACGATCCGAGGTTCCTGCCGCTCGCCGCGTACGACATGCCCGACGGTGACGTCCGTACGGTCGGCAGGGCCCGGTGGACGCTCGGCAAGGAATGCATGGCGCGCCTCGGGTTCGACGGCTTGAAGAACCTGGCCGTCGACCCCGTACCCGACTGGCCCGAACGACCCGCGACCGATGGCGTTCTCACGGCTACGGCCGTCGCGAAATGTCGGACGACCTCCGCTACGGCATACAGGACCCGGAGCAGGCCTCGCGGTACGGCTATCAGGCGCCGCGGGCCGAGTACGAGCGCCGGTATCCGAAGAGGAAATGGACTCTCCCCGAGTACCTCGCGCTCACCGGCGAGTTCGTCGGGAATGATCCGAAGGCCGTCCACGGTCACCCGATCCCCGATCGCGGCTGTCTCGGCGAGGCCGACCGCGCGATCTACGGGACGAACCGCCAGGACCGCAGGGATCCGGTCCTGGAGCTGGAGAGCAAGAGCTTCGTTCAGGGCACGCGGGACCTCGCCTGGAAGCATGCGGACAAGGCGTGGTCGGAGTGCATGCGGAAGGCGGGCTTTCACTACGCCACTCCCGGGGACGCGCAGACGGGCCGCGACCGCGAGGAACTGGAGCAAGGGCTGACCGCGGACGGACACGATTCCAACGAAGCTTCCGCCCTCGAGAAGAAGACCGCGACCGTCGACGTCCGTTGCAAGCAGCGGACCGGGTACGTCAGCGCCGTGCACGCCGTCGACGTACGCGTCCAGAACCAGCTCATCACCAAGAACCGGGCCGATCTGGAGGCCCAGCTCCACTGGAACCGTGACGCGGCTCGCAGAGCGCACGACATTCTTGAGGGCCGGTCGTGACGTCCGCTCCGCTCCGTTCCGTTTCTCCGGTCGGCACCGCCACGCCATCGAGGGGACGCGAGCGGTGCTACCAATCCGCTGCTTCTTCGGCTACGGATATCCAGTGGTCGGTGAGACGATCCCTCCTCCCGGTCGAGTGCGAGGCGTGGAGAAGCGCCGTGAAGGTGGAGAGGTGCCATGCGAGGCTCTGCACGGATGTCCGCCGATGATGTGTCCCGGCCCGAAATGACCGGCGCACTCGCGGCGCTGCTGCCGCGTGGCACGACGCGTCCGGGTTCGGGTCCGCCGCGCGCTGCCGTACTGATCCTTCACGGGGGCACCGCGGACAGCAAGGCGACGTCGCGACCGTGGAATGTCGCAGGCATGCGGATGCGGCCCTTCGTGCGTGCCGTGACGCGGGCTCTGCCGGACGCGGACACGTTCGTCGGGCAGGTGCGCTACCGCTACCGAGGGTGGAACGGGGCGGACGCCGACCCCGTCGCCGATGTTCTGCGGGCACTCGCCGAACTCGCCGATCTGGTGGGGGAGGTGCCGGTCGTGCTCGTGGGCCACTCGATGGGCGGGCGCGCCGCCCTGCGTGCCGCGGCCTCGCCGCAGGTCAGGGCCGTGGTGGCCCTCGCGCCCTGGTGTCCGGAGGGCGAGCCGGTCGCCCACTTGCGGAACAAGCGCGTGATCGTGCTGCACGGCGACCGTGACCGGGTCACCGACCCCGCGGAGTCCTTCGCCCTCGTCCGCCGGGCCGCGGAGGCCGGCTCCTCCGCGAGCGCCGTGCGGGTCGAGGGCGGTGACCATGCGATGCTCCGACGCGCGCGGACCTGGCATCGGGCCACGGGGGAGACGGTCGCCGACCTGGTGGCCCGCATCGACGGGGGGCCCGACCTGCTCTTCGCCGAAGGGCCAGACGGCGAACCCGGCGTTCTTTGACGGCCGGTCGGGTCAAGCCCGTCGTCGGACGCCGGTCGGATCCAGCCCGTCGTCGGACGCCGGTCGAGTCCTGCCCGTCGTCAGTGGCCGGGTGCGTCCAACCGGTCGTCGGGGTCCGGGCCGGAGGAGAAGGGGCGGCGGGCGCCGGACGCCAGTCGTGCCGCGGACGCGGGAAGCGGGGCGCCCGTCGACGGATCCCAGCTGAGGATCCACTCGAAGTCGCGTTGCAGACGACGGGCTTCGCTCCGGACGAGCGTCGGTATGTCGCCGCGTTCGGAGATCAGTTGGGCATAGATCGGCGCATCGTGCACGTGGGGATCCTCGACTCGCTCTCGTGGTCTGACGTGCCTCGAAGGTACGGCCGGGAGTTGGCCGCAGTGGTCATCCGGGCAGCTCGGCCAGAACCGGTCAAGGTGTGACCAATGGGAGCCGTCGATGTCGAACGAGGCGTCAGGGAACGCCAGTTCTGTGCGCACTTTCGACAGGTCCGAGTCGGCGGGGTACGCGAGCGGTCTGTCGGGACACGCTGGGGCGGCCCGGTCGGACAGGAATGCGGACCGAGCGGGCCGGGTCGGCGGGACGGGAGTTCGGGTCGGGGCGGGACACGGGTGGCTTCCTGTCGCCCCAACAGGCGTGCTCAGCGGCCGTTTCGAGCACGGCGCGTGTCCTCACCGTCGCGCTGCGAGGTGATGCGATGAAGGTCACGAAAATGTATCGGACATCTGGGACGTGGATCTTCACATCGGGTGCACAACATGGCTAAGTTGACGACCAGGCCGCCCGACTCCCTCCGGCGAAGCTCGCCGGGCGGTGCGGCCTCCGCCGAGTCCGGCCTGTCCTCGTGGCAGCTGGAGCCGGGGACCCACCGAACTTGGGGTGAATCGACCCAACTGCCTTACGGGGCAGGGGTCGTAGGGCATACCTTCCGGAATCGTCCGCCCGAACCCGACAGCTAACCCGGTAGGCGGACGACGGAAGGAGCACCACTCCATGGCGCCGGAACGCACCCCGCCCAGCGGCGAAGAAGTCCGCCGACGGCTCTCGTCCCTCTACGACCAGGCGGAGAACGCCACCGGCAACTTCAACGCGACCCGTGCCCTGGCGAACTCCGTCCGTAAGCCCGACCGGCGCGCCGCCGGCCAAGGACGTGGGGATGTCGATCCCGCCCAGGAAGCCCTGATGCAGCAGTGGTTCGACGGGGCGCGCTCCCGTTTCGGGCCCTCGGCCCCGGCGATATTGCCGCCCGACAGAGAGCCGGACCGCGGCAGGGAGGGCGCCCGCCCGACGGAGGGTGCGAGACGTCCGAAGGAGCTCCCTGCGGAGCTCCCGACGGTGTATCAACTGGAGCAAGTCGGTAGGCCCGTGGCCGAGTTGGCGGCGGCGCCGGCACGAGAGCTGACCGCGGGTCCGACTCCGGAACTGACCGCGCGCCCCGTCCTGGAACTGACCGCGGGTCCGGTGGCCGAGATGACGGCCGGGCGCGCCCCGGCGGCACCGGCACCCGAGGCTGCCGTCCGCGCGGCCCTGCCTGCGGCGTCCGCTCCGGCCGCGGCGTCGCAGAAGTCCTCGCTGCACCTCAAGAAGCACAGTGCTCGGCGCAAACTGGCCGCCGCGCAGGAGCTGCTGTCGCGGCACGCGGCGCGGCAGAGCGTGCCGGCCGTGCAGGCCCCGGCAATCGAGTACCGGACGGTGGAGGAACCGCGGCTCCCCTCGTTCCAGTCGGCGCCGCAGCCCGCCGCGTTCCAGCCGACGCCCCAACCCCCTGCGTTCCAGTCGGCCCCCCAGGCCACCTCGTACGCGTCGGCGCCTCAGCCCACCGCTTTTCAGGCGGCGCCCATGCCCACTGCCTTCGAGTCGGCCGCGGTGCCCCCTTCGTTCCAGTCGGCGCCGCTGCCTGCTTCTTACGAGCCGGCGCCTTCGCAGCCTGAGTACAAGTCGGTCCTCTTGCCGCTGTCGTACGAGTCGGCCCCGCTGCCCACCTCGTACGAGCCGGCGCCCATGCCGCCCGCGTACGAGCCGGCGCCCATGCCGGCCGCGTACGAGCCGGCGCCCATGCCGCCCGCGTACGAGCCTGCGCCGATGCCGCCCGCCTACGAGTCGGCGCCCATGCCCCCTGCCTTCGAGTCGGCGCCCATGCCGCCCGCCTACGAGTCGGCCCCCATGCCCCCTGCGTACAAGCCGGCGTCCCCGCCGGTCGACGATGCTTGGCGGCAGTCGTTGCGGACCGGCAAAGAACAGGTGTGGCCCGCCGCTCCCGGGCCCGTCGACACGAATCCGGGATTCAGCATCGACAGCCTCGTCGCTGCCCCCGCCCCGCCGGTCGTCGGATACGACAGCAGGGCCGCGGAGGCCGTCGCCTTCGCGCGTGCGCAGGTCGGCAGGCCGTGCGTGTGGGGAGCGTCCGGACCCGGCTCGTACGACCCCTCAGGTCTCACCCAGGCGGCCTGGAAGAGTGCCGGGGTCATGCTCCCCCGGGCGACGCACGACCAGGCGCTGGTCGGCCCGGCGGTCGCCCTTGCCGGCATCCAGCCGGGTGACCTGGTCTTCTTCCACGCCAATGTGAGCCACGTCGGTCTTTATGTCGGTGACGGCATGATGATCCATGCTCCGAGTCCCGGAGCCCGGATCACCGAGGAATCCATCAACTATGCCGGGCAGGCAGCGATCCACAGCGTCGTACGACCGGTCTGAGACCGGCCCGGCCGTCCGAGGGAGTGGTCGTCCGGGGAGCGCGGGCGTCCGAGGGGAGTGCGGTCGTCCGCGAGGACGCCGTGGCGGCGCGCCGTCAGAATTCCCGGTCGATCCCCGTGACAGCTGCCGGTCCCAGGGGGGCGTCGTCCTCGGAGAGGCCGCTGTCGCGGAGCGCCCCGGAGACGAGCCGTACGGCCTCGGCTTCGGCGCTTCTCCGGTTCGCCGCCTCGACTTCGAGCCGGACGGAGAACGTGTTGTTCTCGTCGACGGTCAGCAGACTCAGTTCCTCGCTCTCGCCCAGGTCCGTGTTCTGCGGGTCCTGAGGGCGGAGCCTGCGTTCCACGTCGGCACGGGAGGCGTCCGAGAGGCCGTGGACGAACGTCCCGGGAACGGTGATGACGAAGGTGGTCACAGGAACTCCTAGTGCGGGTGCCCCGCGGGCCTGAAGTGCGTCGGCTGTGTGATCGCCCGTGTACCCCGCATTGTGCCGGGCATCCGGATCTTCTTCGCGTCGGGCGGAGCCTGCCGTGTGGTGACCGGGCCCGACGGTGCCGGCCGCCCGGTGATCGCGTGGCGATACGGTCACCCCATGGCTGACGCTCGGTTGACCACCGCCTCCTATCTCGTCCTCGGCATCATCGACAAGTTGGGCGAGGCCAGCGCCTACGACGTCAAAGGGGAGGCGGCGCGTACGGTCGCGCCCTTCTGGTCGGTTCCGCACGCGCAGGTGTACGCGCAGTGCGAACGTCTCCTCGATGCCGGGCTGCTGTCGCAGGTGCGGCAGGAGAGCGGCCGCAATCGCAGGGTGCTGACGCTGACGGACCAGGGCCGGGCGGCCCTGGAGGGCTGGCTCGGCGACCCGGCGTTCGTCCCGGTGGAGGCGCGGGAGCGCGGCATTCTCAAGCTCTGGTTCGGTGGCCGGCCCGAACTGCTCGGTCCCGTACAGCTCGACGAGCACCGCCGGACCCTGGGTGACTACGAGGAACTCGCCGACAGCGTCGGGGAGTTGCTGACGCGCGGCCAGCGGGACGCGCTGGAGTTCGGAATCCGGTACGAGCGCATGATGATCGACTTCTGGCAATGGGTGCAACGCCGGGACGAGGACGCGACAGACCGTTGACCCAGGCGGTGGACGGCCCTACCGTCTCGATAGTCCAAACGGGACTATTGATGGTCGGGTCACGACCATGAGCGGGGAGTCGTCGTGCGTCCTCCAGCGGGGAACACCTGGCGCCGCGTTGCCGTCATCGCCGTATCGGCCGTGTACCTGGGCTACGCGCCGATCGCGATGACCGAGCTGTGGCCGTACGCGCGTCCTGGCGCGCCGGCGTTCGGCGAGTGGATCCTGGCGCACGTGGTCTCGCCACGCTATGTGGCCGACGCGCTGGCCACCCGGATCGGGCCGTACCGTCACAGCCTCGTGCCGATGATCGTGCACTCCGTGCTCGGCGGTGTGCTGATGCTGCTGGGCCCCGCGCAGGTGCTCACCGCCGTTCGGCGGCGCACGCGCCTGCACCGGATTCTGGGGGTGGTCTTCGCGGTCACCGTGTACGCCTCGATGACGGGCGCCGCGCTGTACCTCGCGCGCACGTCTCCCGAGGACGCCTTCAGCGGAGCCGCCTTCTGGATCGTGCTCGCGACCATCCTGGTGGGCACCGTGACGAGCGTGACGTTCGGTGTGCTCGCCGCCGTCGGCGGGTTCCCCGACCTGCACCAGCGCTGGATGCTGCTGTGCTACGGCTTCCTGCTGACCGCCCCGCTGCTCCGGTTCGAGTGGGGCGGCCTGCCTCTGATCCTGCCCGGCCTGTCCATGGCGGAGATCAACCAGGTGGCCACCATGCACCTGGGCTCGGTCGTCGCGTTCGGCGCCCTGATCGCCTCGCGGTCCCTGGACCGGCGCACGGCGGTCGCCGGGGTGTCGCGGTCGTGGGTCCCTGTGCCTGTCCTGGCCGTCGCACACCTGGCCGGAGCCGCCGCGCTGACCTGGATCGTGCGTGCCTCACTGGACCACGGCACGGTGGGGCGACGGCTCCTGCTCGCCTATCTCCTGCCGTACGCCGTCACGTACGCCGTGACGGCTGTGTGCGCTCTGCGTGCCGGCCGGGAGGGCCGCCTCTGGGCGCGGGAGGAGTGGCGTCTGCACTGGGCGGCCCTGTGCCTGGCGCCGGTGCTGTCGGCCGGGGCCGCTCCGCTCTTCGAACGATCGCTGGGGCTCGACGGACTCACGGCGCTGGCCGCCGGGGCTGCGATCGGCTGCGGTGTGCTGGCGTCCGCGGCGACCCTGATGGTGAGTGTGCGCGTCATGTACGCACGGGAAGTCCTCAAGAGGGCCGTATCCGCCCCCAGTTCGGCTGCCCGCCTCTCGGCACCGGTCTCGTGACCCCCTCGGCCCCTCTCATCTGCCTCGACCACGTCATCGCACGAATCCACGGGTGGCGATCGGCTCTCGGAGGGCGCGGACCTGAGGCTTCGCTGCCGACTCCCGGAAACGTTGTCCACGCCATGTGTTCCGGACGGAGGCAGGGCCGTGGGCCGCGCGCGAACGGCAGGATACGAGGCGCTGACCGACGGGGAACGACGCTGGGAGTGAGACAGGTATGCGCTGGTGGTGTCGTCCTCCGCTCGCGCCGGAGTCGGACCTGACAGCGCACCTGCGGAGCACCGTGTGGGGGCCTGCCGAGTTCGTCGGATGGCCGCCCCGCCGGCTGGTGGGGGAGGGGGTCCTCGCCGGGGTCCTCGGGGCGGGGTCGATCGTCGGCGTCGGGGTCGTCGGCGATCGGACCGGGGTGCCCGTCCTGGCCAGTGGTGAGGCGGGGCTCGGGTGCGCCGGAGCCCTCGTCCTCCACCTGGTGCTCGTGCGGGCGGGGCGGGCACTGGTCGGCGTCGTCGCGGTGCTCGGCGTGTGTCTCGCACTCCAGGCTCCGCAGGCAGCGGCGGGCGTGGTGCCGGCGGACGGGGAGCGCGTGGCGCCCATGGTGGTCACCTCCGTCGAGGGCGGCGGGCAGGCGGGCGCGGGCCGCACCCGCTACCTCTGCTCGGTGGTCGCCCGGGACGGCGTACCGCTCAAGGTCCGCATCCGGCGGGGCTGTGGGCGGACCACTCGGCCGGGTGACGTGCTCGCCGTCGTCTACGACCCCGAGGGGCGGGTACCGCCACGCGCCCTGGCCACCGGAGCGGCGACGACCGTGCCGCTGCGCGATCTGGCGGCCCTGGCCGCCGCGCTTCTCGCCGGATGCGTGCTCGCGGTGGTCCGCTCCCACCGCCTCACCCACGTGGCCTCAACCGCGTGACACCGTTCGGCGGCCACCGACAGCCTCGGGTCGCCGGTGGTCACCGCCGTCCGTCGCCGGTCCCGCTCACAGCGGGAGGATCACCAATGCCGTGTCGTCGGTGGCGCCACCGGGCGGGAGCAGGTCCGACAGGAGGGCGTCGGCGAGGGCCTCGGGCTCGGCCTCCCGGTGGTGGGCCAGGGCGGCGGCGAGGCGTCCGAGACCGACGTCGATGTCTTCGACGCGGCGTTCGATCAGACCGTCGGTGTACAGGACCAGGGTGTCGCCCGCGGCGAAGTGCGTGGTGGCCTCGGGGCGGGCCACGTGCTCCGGCCGGGCTCCGAGCGGCGGGTCGGTCGCCCGGTCCAGGAACTCCACCCGCCCGTCGCCGCGCAGGAGGGCCGGCGGGAGGTGCCCGGCACTGCTGTACGTGATGGTGTGGTCCTCCCAGTCGATGCAGGCCGTCACTGCCGTGGTGGATTCGGCGCCCTCGACGGAACGCGCGTACAGCCCGAGCACTTCGAGCGCTCGGGCCGGACCGCTGGAGGCACGGGACGCGGCACTGAGCGCGCTGCGCAACTGGCCCATGACACAGGCGGCGGTAAGTCCGTGGCCCACGACGTCACCCACCGCGACCGCCATACGGTCGCCGGTCAGCGCAACGAGGTCGTACCAGTCGCCGCACACGTTCAGCGCACTCGTGGCCGGCCGGTAGCGCACGGCGGCATGGTGGGGCCCCACCTGGTGCGGTGAGGGCAGCAGGGCGTCCTGGAGGGCGACGGCGACCTCCCGTTCCCGGGCGTGGGACCGCCGCAGGCGGTCGTTGACCTCCTGCAGTTCCCGGGCCCGGGTGTACAACTCGGCCTCCAGTACAGGGGTCCGGTCGTCGTGCGCCAGTCCGCCGCGGGCGCGGATGAGTTCGGTGACCTCCTCCACCCGGTGGACCACCAGCACCACGGTTCCGTCCTCGCCGAGCACGGGAGCGTTCACCGGGCTCCAGTAGCGCTCCTGCCAGACACCCGGCCGGTCCACGGACTCCACGTCGTACCGCTGGAGGGCCATGGCGTCGCGCTCCCCGGTCTCCACCACCCGGCGCAGGGACGCCTCCAGGTTCCGCATCCCGTCGGCGGCCGGATCGCCCGGCCGGTCGGGGAACACGTCGAACAGGTAACGGCCGACCAACTGCTCTCGGGAGCGGCCGGAGTTGCTGAGATAGTCCTCGTTCGCGTCCACGAAGACCATCTGCGGGGTGAGCAGGGCGACCATGCCGGGCAGGGCGTGGAAGACTCCGCTGTAGTCGATCTCTGCTCCCGCCACCTGTTCACCCGCCTCACACCGCCCTGGTCGTGCCCACGGTGGAAGCGGCGGAGCACCTGGCACTGTCCCACCCGCCCGGGCCCGCGCCCAGGGCGTACGTGTGGTGCAGTGTTCTCATCAGGCCACCGCTCCGCGTCCGGTGCAACCGCGGAGGTGCCGCGGGCCGCCCTCACCGTGCCTGGTCCGCCCGGGACGGGCCGATCTCCGGGCACTCTCCGAAGTGTCCTCGGGCCGTTGCTCCGTACGGGGTTGCTGTGAATACGAGAGACGGTTGAACACATCGAAACCTCCGCGCGTATAGGGCTGGGGGATTTTCCATGCCGAGCCGACCACGACGCGTAGGAGCACCACCTTGGGACGCAACACGCGCAGACGCCCCACGGGCGCACGACGCGCGACCTCTGCAGCTTTCGCACTGATATTGGGCGGAGGCGGACTGGTAGCAGTCAACGTCTACGCATCGGCGACCGAGACCGGGGCGGGCGGCGGCCCGCAGGGCGTGCACGTCCTGTCCGCCGGCTCCGCCACCATCGACTGCCCTGACATCGGGGACCAGTTGCATACGGTCCCGGACGCCGCGAAGGGGGATGTCGACAAGGAACTCGCGGTCCTGGATCAGCAGATCGCCGAGGCCTACCAGCAACTCCAGGCAAAAGCCGATCAGATGCAGCAGAACGGCGACAGCGGCGCCGACGCCATCATGACTCCGCTCAAGGAGAAGCGGGCCGAGTCGATCGGCCGTATCGTGGCCGCCATCGACGCCGCGGGGGATCCGCCGAGCGGACTCGACGGTCTCGCGGCCTGCATACTGCGTCCTTCCGGCATTCAGCCCGGCAGCGGGGAGAGCGCCGCTCCGAGCAGCGCGCCGTCGGACCAGAGCGGCGCACCGCAGAATCAGAGCAGCCCGCCCCAGAACCAAGGCAGCCAACAGGGCGGCGCCGCTCCGGTCGGCAACGGCCCCGTGGTCGCCGACTTCGCGGACATCAAGTCCGTCCAGCCCAACGTGCAGACCCCGCAGCCCCAGGGCGACGCCTCCCAGGGCGAGTTCGCCTCCAGTTGCGGGGTGAACGCCAATGGGCTGTTCAACTCCGACAACGTGATCGTGGCCCCCGGCGTCACCAACGGCGCCCACCACTTCCACGACTACGTCGGCAACCAGTCGAACAACGCCTTCGCCAGTGACGACGACCTGGCCAAGGCCGACACGTCCTGCCAGGACAAGGGCGACAAGTCCTCGTACTACTGGCCCGTGGTGCGGCTCCAGAACGGAACCCGCGAACGCGACGCCGACGCCGCCGGAGGCGGGACCGAGGGCAACGCCGGTCAGATCGTCACGCCCAAGCAGGTCACACTGACCTTCGTCGGCAACCCGCGCAGCAAGGTCACGGCCATGCCCCGCCTGCTGCGCATCATCACCGGCGACGCCAAGGCGTTCGTCAACGGTACCAAGAACGCCAACGCATCCTGGAGCTGCACCGGTTTCGAGGACCGGCAGTTGAAGGACAAGTACCCGATCTGCCCGCAGGGCAGCGACGTGGTCCGCACCTTCAAGTTCCAGAGCTGCTGGGACGGCGCGAACATCGACAGCGCCAACCACCGCACCCACGTGGCGTTCGCGGACGCCGAGGGCAACTGCCCCGGCGGTTTCAAGGCCATCCCGCAGCTGGTGCAGCGCATCGTCTACGCCATCGACGCGCCGAGTCTGCAGGACGGTGGCCGTACGTCACCGTTGTTCGCGGTGGACTCCTTCCCCGAGCAGCTGCACAAGCCGGTCACGGATCACGGCGACTTCATCAACGTCTTCGACGAAGGCCTGATGAACGACATGGTCGACTGCATCAACAGCGGCCGGAAGTGCGGCGCGGGCGCGGGGGCCGAGCAGCCGCAGGACCCCTCGGGCACCGGCAAGCCGCAGAGCCCGTCGCAGAGCGCGGAGCCGAACCCCTCCGAGGCGGCCCCGAACCCGTCCGAGGCAGATCCGAATCCGTCAGAGGCGGCCCCGAACCCGTCCGAGGCAGATCCGAACCCTTCCGAGAACCCCTCGGAGAAGCCGGCGCCCACCGCGGACGACCCGTCCGACGGTACGGGGGGCTCGGCCCCCGGTGACAACGGCGGCGGTCAGACCACGGAGCCCACGGCCGGAGCGCCGGGCACCGAGCCGGCGGGCGACAACGCGACTCCCGTCAACGTGGAGCCCAAGTCCGATGTGACGACCCCGGGCAACGATCAGGGTGCCGAGGTGGGTACGCCCGCGCAGACGGCGCCGGCCGCCGGATCGTATCCGTCGGCCGTCTCGGGGGCCGAACCGCAGGCGGTCGGAGGTGGCGGGCTCGCCGAAACCGGGGCGAACCTGTGGCCGGCCGCGTTCGGCGGGATCTTCGTGATCGCGGGCTTCGTGCTGCTCCGCTGGATCCGGCGCACGTATGGGTGACACGGACCGGCCGGGACGGACGAGTCCTGACGGATGAGTTCTGAGGGGGCTCGTGGCCTGTGCGGACAGGCCACGGGCCCCCTCGGGCGCGTCGCGGACGCCCATCTCGACCGGCGGTGTGCGCCGATTCACAGCATGCTGGTGGGAGACGCGATCATGTCGTCCACATTGGGGAAGGCGAAGCTCCATGGACGCATCAGAGCAGGCACCGGATGACCGGCCCCTCGACCTGTACCTCGAAATGCTCCGCCTGCGTATGGATCCGGCGGACTACGCGCTCTTGCTGCGCATGGTCGAGCCCGTACTCCAGGCGATCAGCGAACAGAGGGTGGGCGCGATCGAACTGTGTCTGGACGGCGCGGAACCCGACAGCGTTCCGCAGGAGGTCCGTGACGAGGCGTCCCTCGTGGTCGCCGTAGCCGTCACGGGACGCCTGGACAACCGGATCGTCGAGCTGGAGACCGAGGAGATCGGTGTCGTCCGGGTCGTCACGGATTCGGGTACCGCCGATGATCCGGAGCGGTGCAAGGAGATCGCCGACTTCATCGGCGAGCGCCACCGTCAGGACGAGGAATTGCGCGGAATCGCCGAGGCCAGCGGTCTGCCCACCGATGTGTGACACCCCTCGGAGCGCTCCGGCCCGTCCCGCAGGACCGTAAACCGGCCGACCGGAGCGTCGCGGAGGCGAGCCGAGGCGAGCCGAGGCGAACCGTCGTGGGCCGACGTGAGACGCCGTGGGCCGGCCGCTCCGGGTGGACCCCGCCGCGCGCTGTCCCGCGCGGGGAGGATCCGGCCCGCGAAGAAGCATGCCCGGACCGGGGGCCCGGCGCCGGAGAAACCCCCTCGTCGCCTGCCTGTGGGCGATCATGGTCTTGGGGCCGGAAAAGATGACGTAGAGTTGAGTTCAACGACGCGGGGTGGAGCAGCTCGGTAGCTCGCTGGGCTCATAACCCAGAGGTCGCAGGTTCAAATCCTGTCCCCGCTACTCGAAGATCGAGGGGCCGACATGACAATGTCGGCCCCTCGATCGTTTTGTGCGTACCCGCCTGTAGGGCCCGGCGTCCTGGCTACCGGGTGACCAGCCGACCGTAGAAATTCTCCGGTACCGGGGCGAAGCGGAAAGCCATCGTCACCGAGTCCGGCCGGGGCACCGTCAGCCGGTAGCGGCCGCACATGAGGTAGCACAGGGCCATGAGCTGCACGGTGCCGATGCCCGCGCCGACGCATTTCTTCGGGGCCCAGCCGAACGGCACGTAGCAACTGCGGTCGGCCGGCCCGTGCGGTGCCCCGGGCAGGAACCGGTCCGGGTCGAAGGTGTCGGCCTCCTTCCAGACGCGGGGGTCGCGATGGATCATGTGCGGGCTCAGCAGATACCACTGACCCTTCTCCAGACGCGTCTTGCCCAGCTCGAAGGGGAACAGCGAACGCCGTACGAGCAGCAGCGGGGGACTCCACAGCCGCAGGACCTCCTTGACGAAGCGGTGGGTCACCGGTGCGGCCCTGGTCGGTGCGGCGCAGAACTCCGCCCGGCTCAGCTCCCGCAGTTCGGCTGTGATCCGCTCCTCCCACTCGGGGTGGCGGGCGAACTCGTACAGCAGGCTCGCGGCGGCGACGCCCGGCGGGCCGCCGATGGCCGTGAGGACGGTGGTGACCACGTCGAGGGCTCGGTCCATGCCGAGTTCGGGGAGAAGGTCGACGATCGGATCGGCCAGATCCTGTCGGCGGGCCCGCTTCCCGGAGGCGCGGTCCCGCAGGACCCGCCGTACGACGAGGCCCGAACGCACCTGCACCGCGACGAACTTGAGGTGGTGCCAGGCCCCGCCCTCGGCACGGGATACGAGCCGGAGCAGTTTCTGGTCGAGGTCGCGGCCCACCGACTCGGCTTCGGCGTCCGTGAGTCCCGACAGCGCGACCGGCAGCATCGAGCGCAGCGCGACCTCCTGGGTGAGCATGACGAGGTCCACGTCGTCGCCGAGCCGCGCGTCGATGATCCGCTCCATGCGGGCGACGAGGCGGTCGTTGTGCTCGGCCGTCGCCAGGCTGTGCAGTTGGGCGAGCCACGCGGCACGGATCCGGGCCCACGGCATCGGAGTGCTGGTGCGCCGCCGGACCATGTCGATCAGGCGGTCGTGCATGAGGTAACGGTTCCAGTTGACCGCACTGACGCGGCGTGCCGCCTCCGGTTCGAAGATCGCGAGGCGCTCGTCGTCGATCCAGAAGATCCCGTCCTCGGCCGCGCTGCGCAGCCGCAGGTCGTGCAGGAAGTCGTCGGCATGCTGCGGAGTGGTCATCGCTGGCGTTCCCCTTCGTGGTGCGCGGGGAGCCGCGGCCAGGCGGCTCCCCGCGCCGGGCCGGATCAGATGTGGTGGTACAGGTACCAGAACGTGCCGTAGATGCCGCGAATGTTGAGAGCGGACTTGACCTGCCGGTACAGAGAAGTCACTGGGTTCACCCCCTTTCGGGGCAGCCGTCGGGATCGTCGAGCGTCGCCGTGAAGCGGGGCGGCGCCAGCGCGGGACCCACCTGGGGTCCGTCGCCGTACGGGGTGACCGACAGACGCCAGTCACGGGTGATGAGACCTACGAGGTCCTCCAGCAGCCGCATGGTCACCGTGGCGCCCGCGCAGCTGTGCGGTCCGTGTCCGAACGGGAGGAACGCCGGATCGGGCACGGGCTCGGCCCAGCGCTGCGGCAGGAACTCGTCCGGCCGCTCCCAGTGCCGTGGGTTGCGGTGGACCAGGTAGGTACAGACGGCCAACTGGTCGCGCGGGGTGACGGTCAGGCCGGACAACTGGTGCTCACGGCTCGGGGTACGGCCGAACAGCCAAGCGACCGGCCACAGCCGCATGGCTTCACGCACCAGCCAACTCGGTTCGGCAGAGCGGTAGTTCGGATGCAGCCCGGTGAGGTAGACCGACCAGCCCAGGGCGAACCCGATCGACCCGACCGTGGCGAACAGGAAGGACAGATACACCTCGGCGAGATCCCGGACGTCCGCGGTGGGGCCACCGCCGAAGACGGTGACGTCGAGAAGGTCACGCGGTGCGTCCCCGGCCCGGTCGCGCCGGGCGTGGATCTCGGCCAGCAGGACGCGCAGGGCACGGCGCCGGAAGAGCAGGCGGGACACGGGCGAGTGCTGTCCGCGCGCGCCCGCCAATACCGCCCGGCCGACGATCTCCTCGACGGTGGTGCGGAGTCGGGCCGGCGTGTCCGGGCACAGCAGGGCGTCGCGCAGATGTCGGTGGACCAGCAGATTGCCCGCGTCGGGCCAGACGCTCCGCGGTGCGAGCCGTTCCGCGACCAGGTCCGGCAACTCCGACCGCCGCTCGCGCAGATGCCGTCGCAGCAACGCCCGCGCGTTCCGCCCGATCTCGATCTGCGCGGCACGGGGTCCGAACACCCCGTGCCGGGTGCGGTAGAAGTCCGAGGTCGGGGCGACAGTCGCGTGCCGGTTGCCCAGCACGTCACGGGCGGTCGCCGGATCGGCCACGCAGACCGCGCCCGACGCCGTACGCCACACGTCGTGGACACCGTCGAACTCCTCGGACAGCGAGGTGAGCGGGTCGCCGCCCCGGCGGTGAGCGCGGGACCTGCCGTGGCCGGTCCCGCTCTTCGTACCGGCGCCGCGCGTCGCGGACGACTCCATGGGGATCCTCCTTCGGGGCGCGGTGGCGGCATCGCGCCCTGCACCGGATCTTGTTGAGAACCGCGCCAGCCGGCGAAGGGGTCGGCTCAGCGATGCGACGGTCACCGGGCCGAAGGTTCCTCGCACCCGTCGACGGCCCCCGGGAATGCGGGACCGCCGTAGAGCAGCGTGGCGGCCCGCGTCAGCCGTGTCACCGCCGGTTCCGTTCAGCGGACCGGGTGACGGCGACATCCGGCCTCAGGCCAGGGCCGAGCCCGGCCTGTGGGGTGACCACGCGCTGCCGGGACGGACTCGCCCGCCCGCGGCGCGGATGTGGGGGAGACGGAGCCGGGGGAGCAGGCCGGTCCGCAGCGGATCCGTGTCGGCGAGGCCGAGCCGGTCGGCGGCGATGGTCAGAGCCCGCGCCCACGCGCCGTGGGCGGCGCGGGGGGCGGAGCAGGCGTGATGGATGTCGCCGAGGCAGACGAGGCTCGCGGCCTCGCTGTGGAATTCGCCGGTGCGGTGGAACAGGGCGACAGCCTGCTGGTAGCAGTCGACGGCCTGGGCGTACTGGGCGAGATGGTGGTGGATGTAGCCGAGGCTGTCCCAGATGTGTGCCTGCCCGTTCAGATCCCCCGTCTCCTCGGCCAGGACCAGTGCCTGCCGGCAGTGGACAAGTGCCTTCTCCTGGTAGCCGAGTTGGGCATGCAGCCATCCGATGTGGTTGAGGGCGGCGGACTGCCCGGCCCGGTCGTCGGCCGCCCGGTAGTGCGCGAGGCTGTGATGGGCGTGCGCGAGGGCCTGCTGGTGAAGCTGCTGCGCGGCGCTCATCCGGGCGAGGTGCTGATGGGTGCGGGCCTGTCCGGCGTGGTGGCCGAGAGCCCCGAACAACTGGAGAGCGAGTAAGTAGTGGGTACGCGCCTCGTCGCGCCGGGTCAACCGGTCGTGCGCCAGGCCGAGTCCGCGGTGCGCGTCCGCCTGGCCCGCCGTGTCGCCCTGCCGCCGGGCGGCGTCCAGGGCGGCGGCCTGCACGTCGGCCAGCGCCCGCCAGTGTCCATGCCGGTCGAGGAAGGTGGTGAGGGCCGAGGCGAGTCTCCAGGTGTGCGCGTCGAAGCCCTCGGCCGCGGCCCGGTGCACGGCGGCGAGGAGCACGGGAAGCTCACCGCGGAACCACTCCTGGGCCTGCTGATGATCCATCAACTCGATGGGACCAGTGCCTGGTTGAGGGGACGGGAGCGGCACCGGACGGGGCTGGGGGGTCAGCAGTACGTCCGCTCGGTGCGCCGTGTGCGCATAGTGGTCCAGCATCCGGAGCGTGGCGTCGCGCCGGACGGCCTCACTGTCGTGCGTGGCGACCAGTTCGGCGGCGTAGGCGCGCAGCAGGTCGTGGAAGGAGTACCGGCGTGCGGCGGTCTCTGTCTGCAGGTGTCCGCGCACCAGTTCCGTGAGCAGCGGACGTATCTCCGCCGGTCGCGCCCCGGCCAGCGCGGCGGCGGCGGGGAGAGCCGTGTCGGGCCCGGGATGCAGCCCGATGAGCCGGAACACCCGGGCGGCCTCGGGGCGCAGCGCCTGATACGACCAGGAGAACACGGTCCGTATCTGACTGGCCGGCTCCCCGCCGTCGAGGGCGTCGAGCCGGCTGTCGGCCAGGCGCAGTTCCTGGGCGAGCCGGGCGAGCGGCAGCCCGGGATCGGCGGCGGCGCGCGCGGCCACGACGGCGAGGGCGAGGGGCAGTCCGGCGCAGCGGTCGACGATCTCCCGCACGGCTGACGGCTCGGCCTCGGTGCGGTCGGCGCCCAGCCGCCCGGTCAGCAGGTCCAGTGCCTCGTCGGGAGTGAGCAGCCCAAGGGCGAGGAGGTGGGCGCCCTCGGCGGCGGCCAGTCCGGTGAGCAGGTTGCGGCTGGTCACGAGTGCCATGCAGCCGGGTGAACCGGGCAGCAGGGGGCGGATCTGCTCGGCGTCGCGGGCGTTGTCGAGGACGACGAGGACACGCCGCCCGGTGAGCAGGCTGCGGTAGAGGCCCGCCTGCGCGTCGAGGCCGACCGGAATGCGGCTCGGCGGCACGCCGAACGCGTCGAGGAAGCCCCGCAGCGCCTCCGCCGGGTCCATGACCGGCCCGCCCGGGGCGAATCCGCGCAGGTTCACGTACAACTGCCCGTCGGGGAAGGCGCCTTGTGCGGTGCGCGCCCAGTGAACGGCCAGTGCCGTCTTCCCCGCGCCCGCGGTGCCGGACACGGCGCAGATCACCACGCCCCGCGGTTGCCCCGCTGTCGCCGCGAGGAGTCCGTCGAGGTGTGCGAGTTCGTCCTGTCGGCCCGTGAAGCCTCGTACCCCCATGGGTAGTTGGGCCGGTAACTCGCCCAACCGGGCCGTCGCGGTGGGCGGCGGTGGAGGTGGCGGAGGTGTCGGTGGTTCGGGGGGCGTCGGGGTGAAGGACATCGCGATGGTGGCGTCGTCCGTCGCGCCGGTGGCTGTCGGCCACGCCGGGGGCGGGGACAGACTGCCGCGCAGTATGGCCTGGTGGACGTCCTGGAGGCCGGGCGAGGGGTCGGAACCGAGCTCCTCGGTCAGCCGTCGGCGCAGAGCGGCGTAGGAGTCGAGGGCCTCGGCGCCGCGTCCCGCGGCGTGCAGCGCGCGCATCAGGGCCTCGCTGAGCGGTTCCACCAGCGGATACTCGCCGAGCAGATCACCGAGCGGGCCGATCACGGTGGCGGGGTCCCCGGCCCGCAGCGTCAGCCGGGCCCAACCGACGGCGGCGTCCACATGCTGCCGTCGCCATGCCTCGCGCACCCGTGCAGCCCACTGGCCGCTCAGTCCGGCGAGAGGTTCACCGCGCCACAGGCCGAGGGCCTCCCGCAGCAGGGATGCCCGCGCGTCGTCGGACCGCCTCGCCTCCCGGGCCCCGCCGACGAGGTGCCGGAAGCGCAGGATGTCCACCTGGTCCGGGCCCGCTTCCAGGACGTAACCGCCGGAGCGCCGGACCAGCCGGAACCGTACGTCGTCCACCTCGCCGAGTTGCTCGCAGAGCCGACGGATCCGGGCGATGTGCGCGTGCAGGGCGCGCCGTGCGCCGTCCGGGGGTTCGGTGCCCCACACCCTGGTGATCAGTACGTCGGTCGCCACGGGCAGTGCGGTGTCGACGGCCAGTGCCGCCAGCACGGCACGTCGTTGCGGCGGGCCCACTTCCCTCGCGTTTCCGTGCTCCGCGAATTCCACCGGGCCCAGCAGCCGTAATTCCACCACGATGTCCGCACCCCCGTGCAGATCGCCTTTCACCGTCGCGCATCCGCAAGTGCTGGGCGACAAGCTATCGACAACGTTGCGACCAACGCTCGGGGGCCACGCTGGTGGCGCGGCGGAATCGCATATGCCCGCGGCCGCCGCGGTGCGGAAGAGGCGCGATCAGGAGTGAAGTGCCGCGCGGGACGGGAGAGTCGGGCCCATGTCCAGGTGCCCGGTCCCGGCTCCGGTCATGGCCTGGGCCGGAACCGTCGGACGGACCGCTCCGGGCATGACCGGCCCGGGGCGCGTGTCGCACGAATGGCCGGCCGCCGGACCGCACACGGGGAAGTGATCGGGGGAGTGTGACGAGGCGATGGACACGTATGAGAGGCGACGCACGGAGACGGTCGGCACGAGAGGTTCGGACAGGTATCCGCTCCGGCACGCGGAACGGCCGGCCGAGCCGGTCGCCGTGCCGTCCGCGGACGCCGGCGGACGGAGCGTACTGGAGGGCGCCTTCGCGTTGTTGGGAGCGTTGGAACGGACTCAGGTCGCGGGTCTGACCCGGCTGGCGGCGGACTGCGGCCTGCCCAAGACCACCGCCTACCGGCTGTTGGAACAACTGGTGGACCTGGGAGCGGTGGAGCGGTGTGTCGGCGGGTACCGGATGGGGCCGAGGCTGTTCCGGCTCGGCCAGCGGTGGCAGCCGCACCCCGGACTCAGGGCGGCCACCTGGGAGTCGGCCCGTCGTCTGGCGCAGATGACCGGTGCGATGGTCGGGGTCAACGTGCTGCGGGAGGGACAGACCCTGGTCCTGGACTGGACCGCCGGCGCCCCTGACGCCGTCCGCGATCAGCTGCGCCTCGACGTGGTGTGGCCCTGGTTCACCGCGGCGGGCAAGGTTCTGGTCGCCGGGGCGCCTCCCCGACTGCCGCTGGGCCCGCAGCCCGGCACCTGGCAGCGGGAGGCGGCCGTCATCCGGGAAGAGGGCGTCGCCTTCGACCGCGAGGAGTTGGTGACGGGCGTGTGCTGTGTGGCCGTGCCGCTGAAGGGGCCCGGCGGTGTCACGGTGGCGGCGCTGTCCGTCGTCACCGATGCCGGGCACCGGCTGGACCGCCTCGCCGATGTCGTTCAGCGCGCGGGAAGGACGATCAGCGCGGGGCTGCGGGGCCGTTGACGGTGAATGCCCGGCTTCCGGGCCGCACAAAAAAGCACCGCCTCCGGAATCACCGGAGGCGGTGCGTGTGGAGCGCCGGGCAGGCCTTGCACCTGCATTTCCCCGCAGGAAGCGGGGCGTCTTTCCTTGGACCACCAACGCCGGGCTCGTCACCGAGTGATCGGTGCGGGCTCAAGATCGAGCATATCAGCTGTCCAGAGGGTCCTGCGTTGGACCCGCCGGGCGAAACGCGCAAGGTGAAGTGGAGCGCCTCACGGGCGACGCGGGGGCTTCGGGGGAAGCCTCTCCCAGTCGGCCGTCGCTCGTCGGCTCGTCGGGGTGGTGCTTGCGGTGGTGGCGGGCCGCGCGGCAGGGTGCGGGGTGTGCCTACTCTGCTGATCGTGCATCACACGCCCTCGCCCAACTGCCAGGCCATGTTCGAAGCCGTGCTCTCCGGCGCGACGGCGCCCGAGATCGAGGGCGTCCGGGTGGTGAGGCGGGCGGCGCTGGAGGCGACCGCTTCGGATGTGCTCGCCGCCGACGGCTATGTGCTCGGCACCCCGGCGAACCTCGGCTACATGTCGGGCGCGCTGAAGCATTTCTTCGACCAGGTCTACTACCCGTGCCTGGACGCGACGGCCGCGCGCCCCTTCGGCTACTACGTGCATGGCGGAAACGACGTCACGGGGGCGGCGCGCGGCGTCGAGTCGATCACGACCGGCCTCGGCTGGCGCCGTGCGGCCGAGGCCGTGAAGGTGACCGGCGAGCCGGGCAAGGCCGACATCGAGGCGTGCTGGGAACTCGGCGCGACCCTCGCCGCCCAGCTGATGGACTGATCCAGATAGGTTGCGGCAGCCTGTCGCGGCCGCCGCGGCGCAGTCCCGCTAGCTCCCGGAGTTCGGGGTGAACGTGCGGGCGAGGTGGGCCGTCAGGTGCGCCGCCGTCGGCGGGGAGAGCCGGGCGTCGATGTACCCGTCGGGGCGGACCAGGAAGGCCGTCGCCCCGTCGGAGACCGCGTAGAGGCGGGCGAACTCGCCGAGCGTGTCGACGTACGCCGGCGGGCCGGCGGTGTCGGTGGAGGAGCCGGCGGGCCGGATCACGCAGGTGTCGACGCGTCCCTCGGAGAACTCGCCCGCCACGTCGGCGAGTTGCCCGTCCCGATCGTCGTCCCCGAACAACAGCAGCACATGTCCGCGGTCGCGCAGGAGGTCGTACAGGCGCAGGTGAAAGGCGGCGATGTGCGCCGAGAGGCCGCCGCAGTCCGGTGCCCGGTCGCCCGGCTGGGGGCCGGGTCCCTCGGACGCCGGATCCACGAGCGGGCTGCCGCGGTAGCCGACGAGCAGCTGGGCCTCGCGCAGCATCATGGTCCGCGGGTCGAGCGGGTCGGCCTGAACGCCCTGAGTGGCGTGCCGGACCGTGCGTTCGACAACTTCCTCGCCGACCGGCCGCCGCTCGGCGTCGTAACTCGCCGCCAGGTCGCGGTGCGCGCCGCCCCCGATGGCGAGGGCGAGTTTCCAGGCCAGGTTCCAGGCGTCCTGGATACCGGTGTTCATGCCCTGGGCGCCGGTCGGGGGGTGGATGTGCGCCGCGTCCCCGGCGACGAAGACGCGGCCCTCGCCATACCGGTCGACGATCCGGTGGCTGATGCGGAACACCGAGGACCAGCGCAGGGCCGAGGCGGTCGTGGGCTGCGGGGACAGCCGGTCCAGCACGGCCTGGATGTCGGAGAGCGCGGGCGCGTGTGCGCTCTCCAGCCCGTGGACGACGCCGTCGGCCGGATCGGCCGGACCGTCCTGCCGCCCCGCCGCGGAGAGTTCGGGCGGGACCATCATCGACATCCGGTACCGTCCCCGGCCGGGCAGCGGGATGCACACCAGCAGGTCGTCCGCCTCGCCGTCCGCGTCCCGGTGCATGGCGCGGACGCCGTACCCCGGCGGCAGGTCCCAGTCCACCTCGACGTCACCGAGCATGTACTCCTCCGGGAACGCGCTGCCCTCGAAGGTGAGACCCAACTGCTTGCGCACCACGCTGTGCGCGCCGTCGCAGCCCACCAGATAGCGTGCCCTGACCTCCTCCTCGGCCCCGGACGCCGACCGCAGCGCGACCGTCACGCCGTCGGCGTCCTGGCTGAACGAGACCAGCTCCGTGCCCCGTTCGATCCCGGTCCCGAACCGCGCGAGGAACCCGTCGAGGATGCGCTCGGTCTCGTACTGCGGCAACGCGGCGAAGCCGTACGGCACTTCGGGCGGCAGAACGAGGTCGATCCGGGGCTGTTCGACGCCGTTGACGTACGCCAGCTGCCCGTACATCGGTACCGCCGCCTCCAGGGCCGTGCGGGCGAGCCCCATGTGGTCCCAGATCTCCAGCGTGCGCGGCTGGATGCCCACCGCCTTCGCGTACGGCAACCGTGCCGGGAGCCGGTCGACGACACGGCAGCGCACCCCGCGTCTGCGCAGCTCCGCGGCCGCTGTGAGACCGACCGGGCCCGCACCCGCCACCACGACGTCGGTTCCGAAGGTGTGCGCCACGGGAGCCTCCCTGCGTACGCCCCCTGCGTCGAGTCGATCTCGTTCCATCGTGGCCCCGCGGCGACCGGCCTCGCTACTCGAGCACCGGTGCGGGAAGCCCGTGCGCCTCCCGGAGTGACGGCGCATCGGATGCGAACGGAGCAGGTGGAAGCCACGATGGACGAGAGCGGAGGGGCACCGAGCCTCACCCCGTACCGCCCCCACGGGAGATGCGCAGTGGCACGCACCGAACCGGCCGGACGAACGGGCGGCATCTTCTTCGCCTTCGCGCCGTGGATCATCTTCGATGTCGTGGCGAGCCCCAGCACCTGGAAGTACGCGGCGCTGGCCGCCCTGCTGGCATCGGTGGTGCTGAACGTCGATGACATCCGCCGCGGCCGGCCGAAGATCCTTGAGGTCACGGGTATCGTCTTCTTCGCGGTCCTCAGCGTGCTCGCGCTCGCCGTGGACCGCCACGACCTCATCTGGCTGGAGACCTACGCGCAGGTACTGGCGAACGGGGTGATCGCCGTCGTGGCCCTCGTCTCCCTGGCGTTCGATCCGTTCACGGCTCAGTACGCGCGGGAGTCGACGCCGCGCGAGTACTGGGACTCGCCCGCGTTCCGGCACATCAACCTCGTCCTCACGGCGGTCTGGGGCGGCGTCTTCGTGGTCATCGCCGTACTCGGCCTCGTCGCCGTCCACACCGAGGGCTCCTCGGACTGGCTGAACTGGGTCATCCCGGTGGCCCTCCTGGTCCTCGCGGTCCGGTTCACCGAGCGCTACCCGGACCAGTACGCCGCACGGCACGGCCGCGAGCGGGCCACTGTCTGACCGTCACGGGGGCCTGAGCCGGCCTCCGTCTCCTCTTGCCGGGCGCGGAGTTGCTCCCGTGCTCGTTCAGCGTTGTGCGGGAGGCGTGGATCCGTCGGCGCGGAGGCGGTGGTGGCCGTCCAGAGGACGGTGCGGGAGGTGGAGGTGGTGGGAGGCGATGCGCTCGATGACCAGGAAGGCGGCGTCGTCACCGGGCTCGTCACCGATGTGCCGCACGAGGTCGTCGTGGATCCGGCGCAGCAGGTCGTCGGGGCTGGAGGCGGGAAAGGAGGCGACCCGCTCGACCAGGGGGTAGAAGGTTCCTTCCGGGGAGCGGGCCTCGATCACGCCGTCGGTGTACAGCAGCAGGAAGTCGCCGCCTTCGAAGGCGAACGGGTCGGTGCGGTGGCTGGCCGCGGGCAGCTCGCACATGCCCAGCGGGGGCACGGGGTGTCGTGCGTGCAGGACGGAGACCTTGTGATCGCGCAGAAGCAGGGGCGGCGGGTGGCCGCAGTTGATCATTTCGACCTGTGTGCCGTCGTCGGGGATGTCGAGAACGAGCGCGGTGACGAAGTGTTCGCCCGGGTCGTGCTCGGTGTCGGCGACCTCGTCCAGATCCCGGCACACGCTCACCTCGAGCGCCGCGGTCAGTTCGGGCAGCGTGGCGTACCGGTGGGCGCCCTCACGGAACGCGCCCAGCACCACCGAGGCCTCACCGATGGCGGCCAGCCCCTTGCCCCGGACGTCGCCGATGATGACGCGGGTGGACGAGCCGGCGGCGCGGGAGATCGCGAACAGGTCGCCGCCGATCTGGGTGTCGTCCTCGGCCGCCAGATACAGCCAGGCCACGCGCAGCGGACCGATCCTTCGCGGCGGGGGCCGCAGCAGAACCCGTTGCGCGGTCTCGGCGACCGAACGTGCCCGCACCAGTTCCCGGGCGCGCCGCTCCCGTACACGGCACACGAACACCACCAGCGCGGAGAGGACCACCAGGGCGATTATCTGCGCGATGTGATTGGTGGTGCCGATTCCGCCGTGCAGGATGGCGATGACCACTTGGGCGGTCACGGCCAGCACCCCGACCAGAGCCGTCAGCAAGGGGCCCGCGAGCGAGGCGGTGAGGGTCGGCGCGATGACCAGCAAGGGGCCCAGGTGGACGTCAGCGGGGGAGCGTATGTCCACCACGGTGATCACGACGATCAACGCGAGTGGAATCGCCACCAGACCGCGGCCCGACGGTTGCTCCACGAGACGGTCCACTGACATGCGCCGGATACCCACATGCCCCATTTTGTACCTGATTCTGTGGCCGTGGCCTCCACGGCCACAGCACCGTCGGCGAGTCCGACGCGAGCGTCGGGGTCTCAGGCGACCCCGGAGCGGCCTCGGGCCGGGTCCGTCAGGGCGCGACGCCGGGTCCGCGACGGGCGGCGGCCGTCAGTTCCACAGCGGGTAGCTGACCGCGTGCGCGTATCCCTCCGGCCGGTCGTGGGTGTACACCAGCGTCATCTGCGAGTAGTGCTGCAGTTGCGGCTTCTTCTTCCACTGCTGCGGGTGGTCCAGCAGGACGACGACCGGGTACGAGTGGAACTTGCCCGCCGCGCAGTACGGCTTGCAGTCGTTCACCATGTTGACGCCCTCGGCCACCGCCGAGTTCCGGTTCCAGTGCGACCAGTGGAGTGAGACGAGGCGGCTGTTGCCGTCGCCGCAGGCCAGGATGAAGTTGGCGGGGCGCACATCCGGGTGCCAGAAGCAGTCCACGAGTACGGGGGTCGCCTGTCGCTGCTTCGCGGCGTGCGAGGCCGCGGGGGCGGCGGACGCGGTCCCCATCACTGCTGCGAGCGACGCGGCCGCGCAGACGGTGATCGCGGTCCGGATTGAATTTCTGCGCATATCAGCTCCGTGCGGGACGCTCTGTCATGTGGCCGTCAGCGTGTCGGCTCTGCCTCGACGCTACGGCTTTGCCTTGTGATGTTCCACTCATACGGATTAACGACACCATTTCGTGAGAAGTACCCACCACCGGAACGCACCGGAGCGCACCGGAACGCACCGGAACGAGCCGGTCCACCCCTGTCCCGCCTGGTCCCCCGGGCGCGCCGTCGCTCTAGAATTCGTCCGTGATGAATAAACCCGGGTCGCCCCGTGGGCGCAGACCGGGAAGCCCGGACACCCGGGCCGCGATCCTGGACGCCGCGCGCCGCCGCTTCCTCGAAGACGGCTATCAGGCGGTGACCCTGCGGTCCATCGCCGGTGAGGCCGGGGTCGATCTCGCTCTGATCAGCTACTACTTCGGGTCCAAGAAGGGGTTGTTCGGTGCCGCTCTGGCGCTGGGCGCGAACCCGGCCGAAGTCCTCGCGAGGGTCGTGGAAGAAGGGGACCTCAATACGTTCCCGGAACGCGTCATCCGTCAGGTCGTCGCCATCTGGGACGATCCCGTGACGGGCCCGTCCCTGCTCACGATGCTGAAGAGCGCGATCGACGACGACCCTCTCGGCGGACTGGTCAAAGAGGCGGTGGAGCGCGAGATCGTGGACCGGATCGGGACCCTCGTTCCGGGACGGGAGGCCCGGCAACGCGCCGCCTCGTTCACCACCGTGATCGTCGGACTGATCGCCACCCGCTATCTGCTGCGCCTGGAGCCGATCGTTTCCATGACGACCGACGAACTGGTCCGCTTCGTGAGCCCGCAGCTGCGACAGGCACTGCGCGGCCCCGGACGCTCGGCGCCGAACGCCCGACCGGCGGGGCGACCCGCGCGGCGCCCCTGACCGGTGGGGTGACGGACGTCCTGCTTCCGGCCGGTGGGTCGACCGGCGCCGCGCTCCTGACCGGCGCCGCGCTCCTGACCGGTGGAGTGACGGACGTTCCGCTTCCGACCGGTGGCGCGCTTCCGATCTGCTGGCCGGTTCCGTCGTACGCAGCGCGGTTCCCCGACGCACCGAAGGCCGGCACCTCGCACAGGGCGAGGCGCCGGCCCGGAGGTCTCAGAGGTACGAGGGCTGCTCCTGCGCACCGGCGGTGCGCGGCACCTCGTGGTCGTCGGCGGGCACCTCCGGCCGCGGAGCGGAACGCAGCAGCAGGGCGACGGCGACGGCGGCGAGTGCGGCGGCCGCGGCGGCGCCCAGGAGCGCGAGGTGCATACCGTCGATGAAGGCGGTCGTCGCCCGGCCGGAGACCGGGCCGCCGATGGCGTGGGCGGCGGCCAGAGAGGAGCGCGCCGCGTCCGCCACCTGGTGCGGCAGACCGGGCAGGCTCAGGTGGTCGCGATAGGCGGCACTGAGCAGGCTGCCGAGGACGGCGATTCCGAGGGCGCCGCCCAGCTCACGCGCCAGGTCGTTCATGGCGGAACCGACGTTCTGCAGCGAGCGCGGCAGAGCGTCCGTGATGGACGTCGTGGCCGGTGTCATGGCCAGACCCATCCCCGCGCCCAGCGGCACGAGACCGGTGGCGATGAGCCAGTACGGGCTGGACGCGTCGAGCCGTGAGAGGACCCCCATGCCCGCCGCGACAGCGGCCAGGCCGACCACCCAGGGCGCCCGGAAGCCGAACCGGCCGACCAGCAGAGGGGCGGCGCGGGAGACCGGCACCATGGTCACGGCCATGGGCAGCATGGCGGTGGCCGCCATCAGCGCGCTGTCGCCCCGCACCAGTTGCAGGTACTGCATCATCACGAAGATGAACCCGAAGAACACGAAGAACTGAAGCATGATCGACAGCGAGCCCGCGGCGAAGTGCCGGTTGCGGAACAGCCGGGGGTCCAGCAGCGGGTTCTCGCGGCGCAGTTCGAAGAGGACGAATCCGGCCAGCACCACCAGGCCCAGCCCGATTCCCGCGAGCGTGACCGGGTCGGCCCACCCGCGGGTCGGCGCCTCGATGACCGAGTAGACGAGCGCGACCAGACCCACCACGGCGAGGAGAGCGCCTCCGATGTCGAGCCGCGGCTGCTGCGGTTCCGCGGACTCGGGCACGAACAGCAGCGTCCCGACCAGGGCGACCA
This sequence comes from Streptomyces sp. NPDC026500, assembly GCF_055567635.1. NCBI lineage: Bacteria > Bacillati > Actinomycetota > Actinomycetes > Kitasatosporales > Streptomycetaceae > Streptomyces > Streptomyces sp. NPDC026500. Next base: position 128,197 of record NZ_JBVHQB010000013.1, read on the forward strand.
GGGCCAGAGCGACGTTCAGCAGGAACACCGAGCGCCACGACCAGCCCTCCAGCAGGGCTCCGGTGGCGAACAGGCCCACCAGAGCGCTGGCTCCGGCGACCGCGGCCCAGACGCTGACCGCTCGCGCCCGCTGAGCACGCGGGAACGTGCTGGTGATCGTCGACAGCGTGGCCGGCATGACGAGCGCCGCGCCCACACCGAGGACGCCCCGCAGGACGATGAGTGTCGAGGGTTCGGTCGTCAGCGCGGCGGCGGCCGACCCGGCGCCGAAGATCGCCAATCCCGCGAGCAGGGCCCGCCTGCGGCCGAAACGGTCACCAAGTGCGCCGGCCGGCAGCAGCAGCGACGCGAAGACGAGGCTGTATGAGTCGATGATCCAGGACAACTGCGTCTGCGTCGCATGCGTCTCGCGGGCGAGATCGGGCAGCGCCACATTGAGCGACGCCATGGCGGCGACCACCGTGCCGAGGGCGACGCAGGTGACCACCAGGATCAGGTTGTGGCGTACGGCCGGTGCGGAACCGGCGGCAGGGGCGCGCGTGGAGGGCATCGTGGCGTCCTTCGTCCGAGCGGTCCGGGGGGATCCCGGTGCCTGGTCCCAGAGTCGGGAGTCCGGAGAGTGATTTCCACGTCGATGAATTAGGGGTACGGTCCGCCGACCGGTACCGAGGGGCCGCGTTCGTATGCCGCCCCTCGGCACCGAGCCATGCAAAAGTGCTGGTCAGTGGACCGGAGAGCCAGACGCGGCGGCCGACCGGGAGCGAGCGCGCCGATGCCCCCGCCCCCGGATCGGCACAACTGACCGGCCCCTGTTGAATTTCTTCTCGCCCTGCCCGAAGTGCGCGGGGGAGCGCCTACCGGAGCTCGCGTCCGGAGTGAGGTCCGGAATGAGGTCCGGAGTGAGGTCCGGACGAGGGCTCCTAAGCGCCGGCCGGTCGTGCGAGAAGATCTGTCACCTGTCGGTCGACGAGTTCCCAGGTCGCGGCGGGAAGACGGCCGAAGGAACTGCTCCGCAGAGTGCGCAGATCCTCGTTGACATCGGTGTGGCACGCGGTGCTCTCGCTGAACACCTCGTCGTTGTCGCGGACGGCGACGCACAGGCGGGTCGGTCCACCGTCGGCGGAGTGCACGGCGGCGGCGACGACGAGAGGCGATGGCCCACCCGCCTCGCCGGCGGCCTTGTGGTAGCTGCTGGCGATCGGCGCGCGCCAGTGGAGACTCAGCAGCAGATGGCGCTTGGCCAGCACCTCGGCCAGGTCGGTCTCGGAGACGCCTTCGGGTTCCAGGATCACCGCTCGGGCGTCCAGTACGAGCGCCGCGGGCAACAGACAACGCAGCGTGCTGCCGACGATGTTGCCGCCCACCGTGGCCGTCCGCCGTACCGCTCCGGTCCCTACCGCAGCGGCCGCCCGGCGCAGCACCTCCGGCACACGGTCGTCGATACGGTTCAGCACCACGGCCGCGCCCAGGGCCTCGCGCCCGATCGCGTTGGCCTCCGGGAGGTCGCGCAGCGACATGGCGTGGTCGGGGAAGCCGTCCCGTTGCCAGGTGGCCCACACCAGCGTGGCGCCGCCTATCGGCACCGCTCCCTCGGTCATGCACTCCTGCGCTTCGGACACGGATGTGGGCAGACGCAACAGCACGGCAGCCGACCTGCTTTCCTGGTGACTTGGCGGCGGGGTACTCGGTGTCTGGGCCGAATGACCGTCAACAGGCGCATTTTCGCGGTGGGGACGGGGGCGCGTACAGGGCACACTCCTTCGACTGGTGCGCCCCGCCTGCGGATGCGCTCACGACGAGGGCTCTTGCCGAGGCCCGCACCTGCTGTCGGCTCTCACCGAGCGGCAGCCGCCCGCCACTTCCCTTTCCCAAGCGACGACTTGCTTCGTGTCGCGGTCAACTACCCTGGTGGCGGCCGGAGTAGGCGGCCCATCGGCCCGCATGCCGGACCACGGTGATACGGCGGCCGGATTCCGGCGGCGGTGGGTGACGGTCACTGCAGGACGGGGATGGGTCACGGTGACTTCAGGATGTTGACGGCGCGGGCCACCACCAGCACCACGGTCACCAGTGAGACCGTGGACTGGAGCATCATCAGCATCTTGGCCCAGCGGGACAGCGGCATCACGTCGGTCGGGCTGAACGCGGTGGAGTTGGTGAAGGAGAGGTACAGGTAGTCCAGGAACGCCGGTTCCCAGTCCGGCGGCGCGGATTCGGGGCTCTGCATCTGCACGAACAGGAAGTCGGCGAACTGGTGATGGCCCATCATCCGGTCCGCCGGTCCGCCTCGGTCCCACTCCCAGTACCACAGGCCGAACACGATGACGTTCGTCAGCCAGATGTTGGCGCCGGTCAGCAGCAACGTCGGGGGGTGCGACCAGTCCGTGCCGTGCACCAGGTCCGTCACCAGCTGTGCGGCCGCCCAGCCGTTGGCCAGACTGATCAAGCAGATCAGCGCCAGGCCCAGCCACCGCAGCCGCTTGTTCCGGGGCTCGACCCGCCGGGGGTTGGCGGCGATCAGGCCCCCCAGCAGAACCAGTTCCAGGACCGGCAGTACCCAGGGCGACATCAGGGTCAGCCGGTGCGGCAGTTTCAGCTGGAGGATGACCGCCACCAGGATCGCGACGGTCACCGCCCAGCGCGGCTCGCCGTGCGTCACCCTCCGCCAGGCGGGTGCCACTTCGCGCTCGCCGGACTCCAGGAGCCGCTCGATCCTGACGATCCGGCTCTCGGTGTCGTTCGATCTGTCATTCATGGAGGTGATTGTCGCGTGTCACATGTTGATCAAGTGACGCCCCGGCTCGGCTACCTCGGCGGATGGCAGGCACTGTTGGTCTGAACGGCAAGGATGCTGTTGTCATGTGCCGTTGCTGGCCGTTGCTGTCCTCCCTCGTCCGGCCCACGCACGGCCCAGCTCTCATGCGTCTTTGTGGGGTGGCGCCAGTGGGCTCGGCAGATTTGCAGACCGCGCGTCCATTACGCGCCCAAATGCGCCTTCCAGGGTATGGGCATCCTCATGCCCCACGAGTGCCCCACCTGCAGCGGTGCACCTGCCTCGCTCTGGGATGACGGCCCGCCGTTCAATCAGCGTGCGCATCGCCCATCCGAACATCGGGGGCGGGAGTCTCCGCTCGGAGTGGTGCCCCCATGCGGTCGAATCGCAGTTCCGGGCCCGCGGCCTCGGCTGCCCCCAGACGGCCAGGTCGCGGCAGTTTTACAGCGGGGCAGGTCCAAAACCATTGATTTGCGGTTTTTCCCAGCGCCTGCCGCAGTCGGTATGGCGACAAGGCCTCGGAACCGGCGCCTGTCCGCGCACTCAAAACCGACTGGTGGCAGTTCCTGAGAAGACCGGGGAGGGGCGGCACCCTGTGCGGGGTGCCGCCCCTTCGGCATGCTCTGCGGAGACGATCACCGACAGTCTGCCGCGGGATGAGCATGAATGTCCTGTAGCCGGAACTGCGGTCGCGCTACGGGGGTCGGGGCCCGAGCGGGACAGCCACCGCGGTCCCATCGTGAATCCGTGAGCACGACGGTTCAGGGCGACTTGGGAATGTCACCCCGTTCAGCCCGAGCTCGGTGGCATGCACGACGGGCCGGCCCCGAACACCTGCATCGCAGGCTCTGGTCAGTGGCCGCCGCTCGGGGGCTCACAGTTGCTGCCGTCGGGGTAGCCGCCGAAAGCATCCGCCTTCGTGGAGCCACTGCTCATCATGCCCTCCACACACCAGGGAGAGACGCCGATGTCGATGAGGAAGCCGACCCCGGCGGACCCGTTCTGGTACGTCTGTACCTTCTCGGCGGAGTAGCCGAGACCGGTGAGCGCGGCGCGGACGCTGTCCGGGGCGAAGTCGCCACGTCGGCGCAGCGGTTCGAGTGCGTCCTTGACGCGTCCGACGACGGTCAGCCCGTCGCAGCGGTTCTGGCCGTGGAGCGGAATGGGAACCCTGAAGCCGTGGTTCTCGGCGTAGTGGTCGGCCGGCGACTCGGTTGAGCCGGGGGTGGCGGCGGCCGTGGACTCCGTCGGCTCGGCGCTCTCGCCCGGACAGGTGAAGTCCACTGGTGTGCTCGGCGTCGCCATGCCGCTCGGCGTTGGATGCGAACTCCGGTATGCGTCGGCGGCATCCCCTGCCCGCTGCGTTCCGCACCCTGTCGCCGACAGGACCAACACCGCTGACGTCAGCATCCCGAGCCGGACTCTCATCTTCCTTGGCGTCGTCATTCCCTGATCCTTTCCCGCAGCTCGGCGGGCGTCATGAGTACTTCTACTCATGACCGCAACATCGCGTCAGCCGGCGATGGCAAACCCCGGCGATCGGTGTGTGGGAGGTGTTGTGGTCCCGCGACCCCACGCCTCCGTGAACAGTCACGAGTTGGCCGGGTACCTCATCGACCTCGGCCGGGTCGAAGAGGCCGTTGCCGTCCTGCGTCAGGACAAGTCCCGTCCGCCACAGCCCTCGACCACCGCCTGGAGCGCAGAGCCCCTGTTCTGATGTGTGCCTGGCGCCTTCCGGTGATGGGAGCCGGACGGGCAGGGGTGCTGATGGCGCACCCGATCCACCGGCTGCGGGGTGACCGTACGGATCACGCCGGTTCGGCGGTCCACGGCCACGCGGCCGCGCGGCCGGCCTCGATGAGGCCGACCATCCGGAACGCGGCGTCCGTGAGGCCGCCGAAGGTGTGCCGGTGGGGGCCCGTTGGGCCGTGGGCGGGCCGGTATCCCGCAAGGTTCCAGGTGTAGACCGGGATGTCGAGCGGGACCGGCTGGGCCGGGTCCCCGGAGCAGCGGCAGGGGGCGGCCTGCTCGTCGGTGACGATCAGGACCCGGTCGTGCCCCCGGTAATGAGTCCGCACCGCCTCGGCGGTGTGGGTGCCGCCCATATCGTGGAACCGTTTCAGCACCTCGAGCACCGGCTCACCCGCCTCGAACGGCACCTGCGCGCTGCTCGAGCCGAACTCCACCAGATCCGCCTGCTCGGCGCGCATGGCCAGCGCGGTGCCGAACACGGCTGCCGCGTCCGCGTGGGTCAGCTTGGACCGCTCGGAGACGGTGCCGTAGAACATCGAGCCGGACCGGTCCACCAGGATCAGGGTCCGGCCGGGAAGCGGCGGTACGTTGGGCAGGGAGTGGGTCAGGGCCTGTTCCAGTGCGGCCGCCCAGCGCTGCGACGGTGCGTGCTGGTGGGCGGCCAGGTAGCGGAAGGGGAACTGCCGGGACCGGGCCACCTCGGAGGCGTTCGAGAGACGGGCGGCGACCTGGGCCGCGACGTCGTCCGAGACTCCCGCCTCGTCGAAGTTCCGCAGGTTCCGCAGGAGCGCCATCGGCGCCATCGTGGGGATCATGGCTTCCCAGACAGCGGCGTCCATCGGTCCGTGGAGCCAACCCGCCAGCGCCTCCCACGTCATGCCTGCCGCGGCAAGCCGCTCGGAGCCGCCCGGCCCGGTCACCAAGGCGCGCCGTTCGTCCGCAGGCGCTTCCATCAGAGTCCGGTGGGCGGTCAGCAGACGGTCGGAGAACGGCGGAACCGCCTGTTCCGGGTGGTGGCGGCGGTCCAGGGCGTAGCGGAAGAGCGCACCCTGCCAGGGCTTGTCCGGGTCGGGGGAGGCGTGCACCAGGTTGAGCACGTCGCCGAAGCGCAGATCCTTGGACGCGGTGTCGTACTTGAGCAGGGACCGAGACGTGTACAGACGGCGTACGCCGTCGGCGACGCCCCGCTTCACCGGCTGCGGCACGTTCCGCCCGTACGCCGAGATCCAGTGGGCGAGCAGTTCGCCGGGCTCGTCGGCACGCTGGAGCACCGAGTCGATCACGGACCGGTTGGACGGGTCCCCGGACTCACCGGCTCTGAGCCGGGCCCGTACGTACGCGGCGGCGCCCACCAGGGACGCCGTGCGCATGTTGCCCTCGCCGCGAAGCCAGCGCAGCAGGCCGGCCGTCCATTCGGGGTCCTGGAGAGCGAGTTCACCGACGAGGCGGGCGTACCGGTCGTCCCGCTCCGCACCGCTCTCGTAAAAGGTGCGCTGGGAGACGAAGTTGCCGACCGCGAGCAGGAAGAGTTCCTCGCGGGGTTCCCGGACGAAGGCCTGACCGCCCTCGTAGGTGCGGAAGTCCGGCGTGCACTCGTGACCGAGCCGTGGTGGGGACAGGGAGCGGGCGGCGGCCGAGATGTGCGAGGCCACGAGCATCTCGGACCAGATCTTGGAGACGCGCGGGGTGTGACGAGGCAGCGAATCCCCCCGGATTCAAAGGACTGGACGGCCCCGGCCAAAAGGTCGACGGGGCGAAGACGCCCCGACGGGGCGAACACGCCCGCGCCTGCCGAGATCAAAGGTGGCGGCGGCGTTACTTGGTTTTCGGAAGGAAGTAGCCGCAGCCGAGCGCATCGGAGGCGCGGTCGCGATCCCAACATACAAGCGCCATCGGGTCGCACACCAGCGATTTAATACTCCAGCAGCGTTGCGCTGTCTGGCCTGGTCAGAGGCGTTGTCGGGAGTGTAGGCGCTGTCCCGTAACTGCTGGTCACGGTGAGCCGGTAACGCTGGCCGACGTCAGCCGAAGAGGAGGTCGATGTCCCTCTCCGCGTCAGTCACACCCGACGAGGCGCGTGCTCCGGCTGCCTGCTCCGGCCCCGACGACTGCTATGGCGTCGCATGGTCGTTGCTGCACCTGATCGAGACCAGCCCGGGCCCTCTGCCGCCAGTGATACGCCCGGGCCCCGACGCCGACGCCTGGCATCACACGCTCTGGAACGGCTGGGGAAATCGGCGGATTCACGGACGCGGACTTGACGCGTTAGAGCCCTGAGGTGTCTGGATAGGTCCGTTCATGGGGGTGAGCCCGCGTCAGTTCGGCAAATCGATCACCGCGTCGAGGCGCGAAGGCGCGGAGCCGGTCCGCAGGGGCCGACCCTGGAACCTGCCGCTGGAGGACCGGTCCTGCGCAGGCCCAACGTCCCAGAGAAGTCCCAGAGACGCCGCCGCACCCCTTCCTGGCTCGCTGCGCTGCAGTTCAGAAGGGGTGCGGCGGCATTCACCCGTCACATGTTGATCATGTGGCCGGCCAGCCCGTGAATGGCCTCCTTGACCGCCTCGCCGAGGGTCGGGTGCCCGTGCACATTGCGCGCGACCTCGTGGACCGTCAGATCCCACTGCTGAGCGAGCGTCAGTTCCGGGAGCAGCTCGGTGACTTCGGGGCCGATCAGATGGGCGCCGAGAAGTTCGCCGTGGCGCGCGTCGCTGAGAATCTTGACGAAACCCGCGGTGTCACCGAGGCCGTGCGCCTTGCCGTTGGCGGTGAACGGGAACTTCGCCACCTGGACGTCGAAGCCCCTGTCGCGGGCCTGCGCCTCGGTCCAGCCGAAGCTGGCGATCTGCGGCTGGCAGTAGGTCGCCCGAGGGATCATGACGTAGTCGAGTTCCATCGTCTCCGCGTCGGCGATCGTCTCGGCCGCCACGATGCCCATCGACTCGGCCGCGTGGGCCAGCATCAGCTTCGCCGTCACGTCACCGATGGCGTAGATGTGCGGCACGCTCGTACGGCAGCGGCCGTCGATGTCGATCGCCCCGCGGTCGGTGAGTTTCACGCCGGTGTTCTCCAGGCCGTAGCCCTGCACCCGCGGCTGGAAGCCGATCGCCTGCAGCACCTTGCCGGCCTCCAACGTCTGCCGCTGGCCGCCCGTGGTCACCATGACCTTGACCGTGTCCCCGGAGTCGTCGATCGCCTCGACGCGGGTCGACGTCAGCACATTGATGCCGAGTCGCTTGTATCGGCGGGCCAGTTCGGCGGAGACCTCCTCGTCCTCCAACGGGACGATGCGGTCGAGGAATTCGACGAGGGTGACCTGGACGCCGTAGTTGTGGAGCACGTAGGCGAACTCCACGCCGATGGCGCCGGCGCCCGCGATGATGATGCTGTCCGGGAGCGTGTCCGACAGGATCTGCTCCTCGTACGTCACCACGCGCTCGCTCAGTGAGGTTCCGGGGAGCAGCTTGGTGGTGGCGCCGGCGCCGATGATGCAGTGGCCGAAGGTGACCGTTTCCGCGCCGCCGTCGGAGAGGGCGATCTGGAGGGTGTTGTCGTCGCGGAAGGTGCCGTGGCCGGTGTACTGGGTAATCTTGTTCTTCTTCATCAGGTAGTGGACGCCCTTGACCCGTCCGTCCGCCACCTTCCGACTGCGGGTGAAGGCCGCGCCGTAGTCGAAGCTCACCTCACCGTTCACCTGGATGCCGAAGGTCTTGGCCTCCTGGGTGAAGATGTGGGCGAGCTCCGCGTTGCGCAGCAGCGCCTTCGACGGGATGCACCCCACGTTCAGGCACACACCGCCCCAGTACTTCTCCTCGACGATCGCCGTGCTGAGTCCGAGTTGGGCGGCTCGGATCGCCGCGACATATCCACCCGGGCCGGCGCCCAGGACCACCACGTCAAAGTGTGCGCTCATGGCGGCCAGCCTAGAACGCCCCGCCACCGGATCGCCGATCCTGGCGTGACGCCGGGCCGTGGGCCGGGCATGCCGAGGGCCCGTTCCGGCCGAAGGCGTCCGGGCCGGCCCCGGTCAGGGCCGGCCCGGACACCGGATGTCAGACGAGGTCGAACCGGTCCAGGTTCATGACCTTGTCCCAAGCGGCGACGAAGTCGTTCACGAACTTCGCCCGGGCGTCGTCGCTCGCGTAGACCTCCGCGAGCGCGCGCAGCTCGGAGTTCGAGCCGAAGACGAGGTCGGCACGCGTGCCGGTCCACTTGATCTTGCCGGTGGCGTCGTCGCGGCCCTCGAAGGTGGTCGCGTCCTCGGACGTCGGTGTCCAGGTCGTGCCCAGGTCGAGCAGGTTGACGAAGAAGTCGTTCGTCAGCGTCCCGGGGGTCCCGGTGAGGACACCGTGCGAGGACCCCTGGTGGGTCGCGCCCAGGGCGCGCAGACCGCCGACGAGGACGGTGAGCTCCGGCGCGCTCAGGGTCAGCAGGTTCGCCCGGTCGAGCAGCAGGTATTCGGCCGGCAGCCGGTTGCCCTTGCCGAGGTAGTTGCGGAAGCCGTCCGCGCGCGGCTCCAGCGCGGCGAAGGACTCCGCGTCGGTGTGCTCGTCCGTCGCGTCGACGCGGCCCGGGGTGAAGGGCACCTGGACGTCGTGACCGGCGTCCTTGGCGGCCTTCTCGACGGCGGCGACGCCGCCGAGGACGATCAGGTCGGCCAGCGAGACGTTCTTGCCACCGGCGTTGAAGTCACGCTGGATGCCTTCCAGCGTGCGCAGCACCGCCGCCAGCTGGTCGGGGTCGTTGGCCTCCCAGCCGCGCTGCGGCTCCAGACGGATGCGCGCGCCGTTGGCTCCGCCGCGCTTGTCGCTGCCGCGGAACGTCGAGGCCGACGCCCATGCGGTGGAGACCAGCTGCGAGACCGTCAGGTCCGAGTCGAGGATCTTCGCCTTGAGGGCGGTGATGTCCTGGGCGTCGATGACCTCGCCCTCCGCCTCCGGCAGCGGGTCCTGCCACAGCAGGGTCTCCTCCGGGACCTCGGGGCCGAGGTAGAGGGACTTCGGGCCCATGTCGCGGTGGGTCAGCTTGTACCAGGCCCGCGCGAAGGCGTCGGCGAACTCGGCGGGGTTCTCGTGGAAGCGACGGGAGATCGGCTCGTAGATCGGGTCGAGGCGCAGCGACAGGTCGGTCGTGAGCATCGAGGGGGCGATCTTCTTGGAGGGGTCGTGGGCGGCCGGGACGGTGCCCTCGCCCGCGCCGTCCTTGGGCTTCCACTGGTTGGCGCCCGCGGGGCTCTGGGTCAGCTCCCACTCGTAACCGAAGAGGTGGTCGAAGAAGCTGTTGCTCCACTGGGTGGGCGTGGTGGTCCAGGTGACCTCCAGGCCGGAGGTGATGGCGTCCGCGCCCTTGCCCGTGCGGTACGTGCTCTTCCAGCCCAGGCCCTGCGCCTCGATCGGGGCGGCCTCGGGGTCGTCGCCGACGCTCTCCGCCGGGCCCGCGCCGTGGGTCTTGCCGAAGGTGTGGCCACCCGCGATGAGGGCGACCGTCTCCTCGTCGTTCATCGCCATCCGGCGGAAGGTCTCACGGATGTCGCGGGCCGCGGCGATCGGGTCCGGGTTGCCGTTCGGGCCCTCCGGGTTGACGTAGATGAGGCCCATCTGGACGGCGCCGAGAGGGTTCTCCAGGTCGCGGTCGCCGGTGTAGCGCTGGTCGTCGAGCCAGGTGGTCTCGGGACCCCAGTACACGTCCTCCTCGGACTCCCACACGTCCTCGCGGCCGCCGGCGAAGCCGAAGGTGTCGAAGCCCATCTGCTCCAGCGCGACGTTGCCGGTGAGGATCATGAGGTCGGCCCAGGAGAGGCTCTGGCCGTACTTCTTCTTGACGGGCCACAGCAGACGGCGGGCCTTGTCCAGGTTGCCGTTGTCCGGCCAGCTGTTGAGGGGGGCGAAGCGCTGCTGCCCGGCACCGGCACCGCCGCGGCCGTCGCTGATGCGGTAGGTGCCCGCGCTGTGCCACGCCATGCGGATCATGAAGGGGCCGTAGTTGCCGAAGTCGGCGGGCCACCAGTCCTGCGAGGTCGTGAGCACCTCGGCGATGTCCTGCTTCACGGCCGCGAGGTCGAGGGCCTCGAAGGCCGCGGCGTAGTCGAAGTCCTCGCCGAGCGGGTTGGCCACGGCGGGGTTCTTGGCAAGGATCTTCAGGTTGAGCCGCTCCGGCCACCACTGGCGGTTTCCGCCGCCCTGGGTCGGGTGCGGGGCGCGGTCGTGCGCGACCGGGCAGCCGCCTCCGGCCTCCGTTTTTGCGTCGGTGACGATCGCATCGTGGTTCTCAGACATGGGAATCCTTCCGGACGGGCGGATCTCGGTGCTCAGAGACTGCGGGTGGGGGAACAGCCGGGGCGGGGGCCCCGGCGGCCGGCCCCGGAACCATCGACGCGGTCGACGGGGAGGCCGTGGTCTTGGGACGGGAACAGGCAGGGGGCGCAGCCGCCCGCACAGTCGAGGGCGGGGACGTCGTTACACCGCTCGCATCGGGCCGGCTGGACCGGTCCGATACGGGGTACGCGTCCCGCCACGGTGAGCGGACGGAGGGCTGTGTGCGACGTGGAGGGAGATACGGCGCCCGGGCGGCACACCTCGGCAGCGATCGCGTCCTCGCCGAGGTGGCCCAGGGCTCCGGGAGGGTCCCGAGCAGCGTGTCATGGGCGGCCGTCACACGCAGGCCGGCGCCGCGACGTTCCACGGCGGTGGTCCCGACATCTCTGTCTCTCCTGCCCGTACTGAAGTCTTCCTGTCCCTTGGCCAGTGCCAAAACCGATCCTACAATGGACAGAGTCCAAGTCAAGAAGGACGCCAAACGCGTATCCGATCGGACCCAGGATGCACACCGATAAACTGCGGGTTCCCACTGATCCTGAAAAGGTGAACCGATATGAGTGACCTGCTGGAGCGACTGCGAGGGCGTGGCTGGCGAATGACCTCCCAGCGGCGTGTCGTTGCGGAGGTCCTCGACGGCGAGCATGTGCACCTCACGGCCGACGAGGTGCACGCCCGCGCGGCGGAACGGCTGCCCGAGATCTCCCGGGCGACCGTCTACAACGCCCTGGGGGAGCTGGTCTCCCTCGGCGAGGTCATCGAGGTCTCCACCGACGGCCGCGCCAAGCGCTACGACCCCAACGCCCACCACCCGCACCAGCACCTGGTGTGCTCCAGCTGCGGCACCGTCCGTGACGTCCATCCGACCGGCAACCCGCTGGCCGACCTTCCGGCGGCGGAACGATTCGGGTTCACGGTGGCCGCCGTCGAGGTCACCTATCGGGGGCTGTGCCCTTCGTGCGTCTAGGGTCCGTCCGGATCCCGTCCGGACTCCAGTCCGGCGGGCGACGGACTCGTCCGTGATCCGTCCGGCGGGGCCCAGCCCCGGGGCGGCTCGCACGGTGATGCCTAAGCTTTCCGCCGTGAACGACACCACGCGGGGCACGACACAGGAGATACGGATCAGGCCGGGCGGCCCGGCCGACGCGCAGGCCATCCTGGACATGCTCGACGCGGCGGTGGTCTGGATGAACGGCCGCGGCAACACCGAGCAGTGGGGCACCATCCCGTACTCGCAGACGTCTGGCGGGGCGGAGCGCGTCCATCGGTACACGACCGAGAACGCCCCCTACATCGCGGAGTCGGACGGAGCACCCGTCGGAGCCATGGTGCTGGACTCCGGGCCCAGCCCGCTGATGCCGATCGAGCCCGCCGGGGAACCCGAGCGGTACGTCCGGCTGCTCGTAACCGACCGGCGCTACGCCGGCCGGGGCATCGGGGCGGCACTGCTGGCCCACGCCGCCGAGGAGACCCGGCGGGCCGGCGTCGAATTGCTGCGGGTCGACTGCTGGGCGGGCGGCGGGGGCGAACTGGTCGCGTTCTACGAGCGCCAGGGATTCACCCCCACCAGCCCCTTCCTGTCCGGGACCTGGCCGGGCCAGGTGCTGGCCCGGCGGATCGGCCGACCCCGCGGACGGAGCGATCAGGCGAGGTAGTCGGCGACCAGCGTGGCGAACTCCTCCGGTGCCGCGAGTCTGATCCCGAGAGTCTCGGCCTTGGCGCGCTTGGATCCCGCGCCCTCCCCGGCGACGACCAGGGTGGTCTTCTTCGACACGCTGGAGGAGGAACGCCCGCCGGCCCGTTCGATGAGCTCGTTCATCTGGTTGCGGCTGAGCTGCTCCAGGGCCCCGGTCATCGCACCGGTGACCACCACCGTCATCCCGGCCAGCGGCCCGCCCGCGGCTTCGCCGCCCTCCGCGGTCGGGTCGTCCTCACCGGCCGGAGCGGGCGGGGTGGCGCCGGGCTCGGTCATGTTGACCCCGGCAGCGGCGAGCTTGTCGATGAGCGGGGCGAGTTCGGCCAGCTCGGCGACGATCGACGGGGCCTTCTCGGTGCCGATGCCCTCGACCCGCTGCATCGTTTCCGCATCCGCCGCGCGCACCAACTCCATGGTGGCGAAGTACCGGGCGATGCGCCGGGACATGGAACGGCCGGTGCCGCGGACGCCCAGCGCGCACAGCACCCGCGAGAGCGGCTGTCCCTTGGCCGCCTCGATCGCCGCGAGGAGGTTGTCGGTGCTGGTCTCGCCCATGCGCTCCAGGCCGAGGAGCTGATCGCGGGTCAGGCTGAACAGATCGGCGAGATCGGCGGCCAGACCGGCCTCGACGAGCTGGACCACCCGCGTATGGCCGAGGCCCTCGATGTCGAGCTGGTCGCGGCCGGCGGCGTACGAGAGCGCGGCGACCAGATGGCAGTTGCGGCCCTGCTCGCAACGCCAGCGCTGCTCGCTCGTGTCGATGGCGGATCCGCAGTTCGGGCACGTCTCGGGGAAGACGATGGGCTGTTCCTCGCCGGTGCGCAGATGGGCCACGGGCGCTTCGATCCGGGGGATGACGTCTCCGGCGCGGTGGACCATCACATGGTCGCCCAGCCGCAGATCGCGACGCGTGATGTCCGCCGGATTGTGGAGGGTGGCGTACGTGATGGTCGAACCGTCGATCTCGACCGGCTCCAGCACCGCGCGCGGGGCGATGATGCCCGTACGGCCGACGTTCCACTCCACCGCCAGCAGCCGGGTGATCTTCTCGACGGCCGGGAGCTTGTAGGCGATCGCCCACCGCGGCGCGCGTGAACCCGACCCGGCGGCCCGCTGGTCGGCTGCCAGGTCGGCCTTGATGACGATCCCGTCGATCCCGAACGGCAGCTCGGCGCGCAGTGCCCCGATCTCCTGGACTCGGGCCAGGACCTGCTCGGCGGACGCCGCCGTGATGCCGGGGACGGCGGTGCCGGCGGTGGTGTTCACGCCCAACTCGGCGGCCCGTGCCATGAGTTCGCTGTGCGCGAGCTCGCCCAGCCGGGCGGCCTCCTCAGCTTCGGTTCCGGACACCGGGAGAAGGCCGTAGCCGAAGAAGGTCATCGGAACGGTGTAGGCACGCTCCTTGGCGCGCAGGGTGCCCGCCGCGGCGTTGCGCGGGTTCGCGAACGGCTGCCCACCGTGCGCGGTGCGCACCTCGTTGGCGTGCTCGAACTGGGCCGTCGTCATGAGGACTTCGCCGCGCGCCTCCAGCGTGAGCGGCTCCGTGAGCTCGCCGGGCAGGCCCTCGATCGTTCCGATCGCGTGCGAGACGTCCTCACCGGCCGTCCCGTCCCCGCGCGTCACCAGTTGCGTCAGCCTGCCCTGGCTGTAGCGCGCGGCGATGGCAAGACCGTCGAGCTTCGGCTCGACGCTGAAGTGCTCCACCTCGTGACCGATCCGCCGGGCCACCGACACCGTCCAGGCGGTGAACTCCTCGGGCGAGAACACGTTGTCCAGGCTCAGCATCGCCACCGTGTGCGGGACATCTCCCTCGACGGCGCCGCCCGCGACCTTCCCGGTCGGCGAGTCGGGCAGCACCTGATCGGGATGTTCGGCCTCCCACGCGGCGATGCCGCGCACGAGCCGGTCGTACGCGTCGTCGTCCAGCATGGAGGTGCCGCCCTCGTAATAGGCGGCCGATGCCTTCAACGCGTCCTCGACCGCCTGCGCGTAGGCGACGGCATCCACGATCACTGCGACTGGTGTTGTCATACCCGTCATCCTGCCTGCCACCACTGACAATGCCCTCCCGTCGACCCGCTCGCCAGGAGCCGGCCGCGTTGGCACATGTGAGACGTGGCGCTTTGGTGCCAGCCTCTTGGCGTTCCCCCGGGCCGACGCGGACCGGTAGGACCTAGCCATGATCTCCCTCATACCGCGCCGCCCACGAGGCAGGCGGGCCCTCGCGGCAGCGGCGGCCGCAGCCGCCGTGCTCGGCTCACTCACCGGCCAGGCGGACGCCGCGAACAGCGCGCCCACGGCTCCCGCCGCCCCGTCCCGCACGGGCGCCGACCGCACCGTCACGCTGATCACCGGAGACGTGGTCAAGGTGATGGACCTCGGCGCAGGCAAGCACTCCGTCGACGTACGGCGCCCGCGCGGCGCCACCGGCGGCGTACACACCGAGACGGTCGGCAAGGACCTCTACGTCTACCCGGACGAGGCGTTGCCCTATCTCGCCGCGAACCGTCTCGACCGACGCCTCTTCGACGTCACCGCCCTCATCGAGCAGGGCTACGACGACCAGCACAGCTCCGGACTCCCGCTGATCCTCGGCTACCGCGACAAGGTGGCGGCGACTCCGACCGGCACCACCAAGGTGCGGTCGCTGAAGAGCGTCAACGGCACCTCCGTCCGGGCGTCCAAGAAGCAGGCCAGGAAGCTCTGGAGATCGGTCGCCACCGACACCCCCGCGCAGCGGCCCTCGCTGAAGGGCGGCCTGTCCAAGATCTGGCTGGACGGCCGCGTCAAGGCCACCTTGAAGGACAGCACCGCGCAGATCGGCGCGCCGGCCGCCTGGAAGGCCGGGCTCGACGGCAAGGGCGTCAAGGTCGCCGTGCTCGACACGGGTGCCGACAGCCATCACCCGGACCTGGCCGGCCGGATCAGCAGCGCGGTCAGCTTCGTGCCCGGCGAATCCGCCGAGGACGGGCACGGACACGGGACCCACACCGCGTCCACCGTGGGCGGCAGCGGAGCCGCCTCCGACGGAGCCGAGAAGGGCGTGGCGCCCGGCGCCGACCTGCTGATCGGCAAGGTCCTCGCCAACGAGGGCTACGGAGACGACTCCTGGGTCATCGCCGGCATGGAATGGGCCGTCGACCAGGGCGCCAAGGTGGTGAGCATGAGCCTCGGCGGCTCCGAGCCCACGGACGGCACCGACCCGATGAGCGAGGCGCTTGACCGGCTCAGCGAGAAGAGCGGCGCGCTGTTCGTCGTCGCCGCGGGCAACACCGGGACGGAAGCGTCCATGAGCGCCCCGGGCGCCGCCGACGACGCGCTGACCGTGGCCGCGGTGGACTCCGACGACCAGCTCGCGTACTTCTCCAGCACGGGCCCGCGCTACGGCGACTACGCCCTCAAGCCGGACATCGCCGCACCCGGCGTGGACATCCTCGCCGCCAAGGCCGGGGGCAGCGCCGAGACCGGCTGGTACCAGACGATGAGCGGCACCTCGATGGCCACGCCGCACGTCGCCGGAGCGGCCGCGATCCTCGCCGAGGAACACCCGGAGTGGACCGCGCCGCAGCTCAAGGACGCCCTGATGAGCACGTCGAAGGAGCTCCCCGGCCTGAGCGCCTATCAGGTCGGCGCGGGCCGGGCCGATGTGGCGGCCTCCGTCGACGCGACCGTGACCGCCACCGGTTCGGCGTACTTCGGCTTCGACGCCTGGCCGCACAGCGGTCCGGCGACCGTCGACCGCACGCTCACCTACCGCAACAGCGGTGACAGCGCCGTCACTCTGAAACTCGCCCTCGCCGCGTCCGTGGCCGGCGGCCCCTACGACGTCGACCCGGGCGCCGACGCCGGAACCCCGGCGCCCGCGGGCATGTTCTCCCTCTCCGCCGACTCCGTGACCGTCCCCGCGCACGGCACCGCCTCCGTCACCGCCACCGCGCGGCCGAACCTCGGCGCGAACGGCCGCCGTTACCTCGGCCAGGTGTCCGCGAGCGACGCGTCGGGCGGTGTGCGAGCCCGCACCCAGGTCGGGCTCTACCGGGAGGAGGAGCGCTACTCGCTCGACGTCACCCTCAAGGACCGCTCCGGCAAACCCGCCTCCGGATACGTCCAGTTGCAGCGCTTCGGCAGCGACACCGACCCGCAGATCGTGCCCGTCGGTGACACCGGCAGCGCGACCGTGCGGCTCCAGGCGGGCACCTACAGCGCCCTCAGCTACCTCGACGTGGCCGGCAGCCACGGCCCCGACTCGCTCGGCATGGCGCTGCTCGGTGATCCGGAGATCGTCCTCGACCGCGACCGGACGGTGGTCCTCGACGGGAGCAAGACCCGCGAGGTCACCGCGGAGGTACCGCGCAGGACCGAGGACCGGATGCTCTACATGAACTGGTACCGCTCGGACGGCGGAGTCAGCACCGTGGACTCCGAGTACCTGCTGCCGCCCACGTACGACAGCATGTTCGTGCTGCCCACGCGGAAGGTGACCCAGGGCACCTTCGAGTACGAGACACGCTGGCGCAAGGCGTACCCGCTGCTCTCGCTGAGCCACGACGGCAAGGCACTCACGCCCCTCGGGCAGGCCGGATCCGCCTTCTACGACGGCCGGAAGCGGATGGACGTGGTGTACGCCGGATCCGGCGCCCCCGCCGACTACGCGGGGCTGCGGGTCAAGGGCAAGGCGGTGCTGGTGACCCGTTCCGACACCGTCACCGGTACGCAGCGGGCACAGGCGGCGGCCGACGCCGGGGCGGGACTCCTGCTTGTCGTGAACGACCAGCCCGGCAAGCTCCTCGAATGGGTCGGTACCGACGAGGGCGGCTACAGCGCCGTCCCGGTCGCCTCGCTGACCGCGCGCGAAGGCGCCCCGCTCATCAAGCAGGCCCAGCACGGCTCCCTGCGCCTGAACGTCGAGGGAGCGCCCAACTCGCCGTACGTGTACGACCTCGTCGACCCGCACCCGGGCCGGATCCCCGATTCGGGCCTGACGTACCGGCCGCGCGCCTCCGAACTGGCCGTCGTGGACATGCGCTTCCACGGCACCACCAAGTACCCCAGCGGCGAATACCGTTGGGACTACCGGCCGTACCGCACCTACGCCGTCGGATTCCCGCTGCGTACGGACATGCCCGCGACGCGCACGGACTACCTGTCGGCGCAGCCGGGCACCTCGTGGGCCGAGGACTCGATCACCGGGCCGAACCTGGCTCTGGAGTCACGCGGCGGAATGATCACCTACAAGGCCGGCAAGCGGGTCACCAGCGACTGGTTCGCCCCGGTCGCGCATCCGCGCAACGGCAGCGGCTTCTGGTGGTCGGAGCGGCAGGTGGGCTTCGTGTCCTTCAACGTCCAGCCCTGGACCGACAACGG
This sequence comes from Streptomyces sp. NPDC026500, assembly GCF_055567635.1. Lineage (NCBI taxonomy): Bacteria > Bacillati > Actinomycetota > Actinomycetes > Kitasatosporales > Streptomycetaceae > Streptomyces > Streptomyces sp. NPDC026500. The sequence goes on from NZ_JBVHQB010000013.1 coordinate 146,093, forward strand.
ATCCGACCACGGCGGCTACATGCAGGACGGCAACGACAGCCTGGACTTCAAGGTGTACCAGGACGGTGAGCTGGTGAAGACCTCGGCCTGGGCTTCGGCGACCGTGTATCCCGTACCGGACGTTCCGAGTACCTACACCCTGGACCTGCGTGCCGAACGCGACGCGAGCGCCTACCGGTTGTCGCCCCGCACACACACCGTGTGGAAGGTGCGATCGGCGCCGGTGACCGATCCGATGAAGATCGACCGGATGGCGCTGATGCAGCTGGACTACGACGTCGCCACCGACCTCGCGGGCGACGCGCGCGGTGGCCGGCAGACCCTCGGCCTGACCGGGTCGAACCTGCCGGACGCGGCGGGCGCCGGACGGGTCGCGGGCGCGACGCTCTCCGTCTCATACGACGACGGCCGCCACTGGCGTCCGGTGCGTCTGGACCGTACGGCCACCGGCCACTGGACCGCCCGATTCGACGCCCCGCGCAGCGGATTCGTGTCTCTTAAGGCCCGCACTTGGGACGATGCGGGCAACAGCGTCACGCAGGAGGTGACACGGGCCTACGGCTTGAAGTAGACCTTGGCGTACCCGTGAGACCGGGCGGGCCCGGGCTTCCGCAGCCCCGGGCCCGCCTGGCGTCACCTGCGACGTCAAGGAGTGGCCCATGCTCGCCGCGCTCGGTCTCGGCCCGGCCGAGGAGGAGATCTACCGCCTGCTCGTGGCCCGGGGACGGGCGGCCGTCCATGAACTGGCCGCCGACGGGGACCGCCCCGAGTCCGAGGTGCGGGAAGTCCTCACCGATCTGGCCGGGCGCGGTCTCGTCGTGCGCCAGGCGAGCGAGGACACGGTCACCATGTTTCTCGCGGCACCCCCCGCGGTGGCACTGGGCGGGGAACTGCGGCGGCGCCGCGACGAGTTGAGCGCGGCGGAGCACGCGGTGCTCACTCTCGCGGAGCAGCACCGCACGGGCGCCGAGGGCGGCGCGGTGGAGGTGATCAGCGACATCGACGCGGTTCGCCACCGGTTCAGACAGCTCCAGGAGTCCGCCCGGCACCAAGTACGGTCGATGATGGTGCCCGAACAGACCGTTGTGCCTCGCAGTGACAACGCCGCGGAGGGGGCCGGAGTCCGCCGTGGCGTGCTCTACCGGACGATCTTGCACCGGGAGGCGCTGACCGAGCCCGGAGCGGTCGCCCAGGCCCTCGCCGCGCTGGAAGCCGGACAGCAGGTCAGGGTCGCCGACGCCGTGCCGGTCAAACTCATGATCGCGGACCACGAACTGGCGATGCTTCCCCTGTTCAGCGGCCGCAACACCGCCGCCGCCTCGGTGCTGGTGCACGCCGGAGGGCTGCTGGACGCGCTCGTCGCCTATTTCGAACTGGCCTGGGAGCAGGCGTATCCGCTCTCGCCCCACACGACGGGCGACGGCGTCGCCGAGCAACGCCCGGACGCCATAGACGAATTCGACTCCCGGATGCTCGCCCTGGTCCTCGCGGGACTCACCGACCAGGCGGTCGGCGCGCGCCTCGGCGTCTCCCGGCGCACCGTGCAGCGACGCATCGGTGAACTCATGGCCCGCGCAGGCGCGGAGAGCCGCATCCAGCTCGGCTGGCACGCCGCGCGCAAGGGGTGGGCCTGACACGCGACCCGGTGGTCGTTCCGGGTGTCAGTGTCCCCGGACGGCGGGTGAGGGGCGCGCGGACCGGGTGACGACGAGGTCCGGTTCGCGCGGACCGGGAGGCAGGCCCCTGTCGCGGTCGGCCTGGCGCAGTTCGGCCAGCAACTCCGTCTGGCCGGAGAGCAGTTCGGTGAGGATGCGGCGGGCGGCACGCAGGAGTTCGGCGACATCGCCGCCGGCCAGCGCGTAACTGACGGTGGAGCCCTCGCGGATGGACACCACGATTCCCGAGCGGCGCAGTACGGCCAGTTGCTGCGAGAGGTTGGAAGGTTCGATCTCGATCTCGCTGAGCAGGTCGCGCACCGAGACGGGGCCGCTCTGCAGCAGTTCCAGGACCCGGATGCGCACAGGGTGTCCGAGCATGCGGAAGAACTCGGCCTTGGCCTGGTAGAGGGGGACCTGCCTGGTCAAATCGTTCGCTCCCTGCCGCCTGGGACGGGCTGTATCTCCGGCTGGTGCGGTGGCTGTCTGCGCGCCCCCGCGAGCGGTGCCGTAAGGACTGATCCTCGCGGCTCCACCTCCGCACGCCCACGGGATTGACCTGATCTGGATGTACCTAAATGAAGAAGTCTTCAAGTCGTGGGCATGCGGAGGCGCGGAGAAGCCGGCCGTTTACACCTCGAGTTCGGCCTCGATGCGTGCGAGTTGATGACGCGCCATGGCCAGGTTGGAGGTCGCCTTGTTGAGCACCAGGTACAGGAACAGCCCGTTGCCGTCACGGCTCTTGAGCGGCCGGAGGAGGTGGTACTGGTCCGCGAGCGTGATCAGCACGTCTTCGATCTTGCTCTTGAGGCCGAGGTGCTCCATGGTGCGCACCTTGGCCCGGATCACGTCGGTGTTGCCCGCCGCCGCGACAGACAGGTTGAGTTCCTTGCTGCCCCCCAGCGTGCCCAGTGCCATGCCGCTCGTGTAGTCGACGAGAGCGACGCCCATCGCACCCTCGATGGACGTCATGGTCTCCTTGAGGGAGATCTCCACATTTGCCATACCGATGTCTCCTCCTGGTCACTGCGCGGGCGGAGGAGTTCCCGCCCGGTCAGTGACCAGGACCCTACGGACCGTCCGCGGCGGGCAGCCGAGTTGTTTCGGGACTGGCGGAAGGAGCATCGAAATGCGCGCCGACACAAGCTCTATTGATCACTGTTGTGCGGTTGATGACCATGGATCACGGCCGTGGCGGGAAGGCCAGGTGGCCGCGACGCCGACGGGCGATGCTCACCCGCCGGCCGCGGGCCGTGACGCTGCCGTGCGCGTCGCGAAGTCCGCGAACCACGTCAGCATCTCGGGGTGGGTGATGGATCCTTCGCTGCTGACGTCCGAGCTGCGGGCGCCCTGGAGAATGCGCTTGACCGGGACTTCGAGCTTCTTGCCGGTGAGGGTGCGCGGGACGGCCGGGACCGGCACGATCACGTCGGGCACATGGCGCGGGGACAGCCGGCTCCTGATGGCCGTGACGATCCGCCGGCGCAGGCCGTCGTCGAGCGCGGTGCCCTCGGCGGGCACGACGAACAGCGGCATGAAGTAGTCGCCGTCGGACTGTTCCACCCCGATGACGAGACTGTCGGCGATCTCCGGGAGCTGGTCGACGACGGCGTAGATGTCGGCGGAGCCCATGCGGACACCCGAGCGGTTCAGGGTGGAGTCGGAGCGGCCCGCGACGACGACCGACAGGTCGGGGTCGATCGTGACCCAGTCACCGTGCCGCCAGATTCCGGGGTAGGTGTCGAAGTAACTGGCCCGGTAGCGGGCGCCGTCGGGGTCGCCGACGAAGCGGAGCGGCATGGACGGCAGTGGCGCGGTCACCACCAACTCGCCCTGTTCGCCCGTCAGGGAGTGCCCCTGAGCGTCCCAGGAGGCCAGGGCGACGCCGAGTGCGGGGGCCTGGATGCGGCCCACGCGGACGGGCAGCAGCGGGGTGCTTCCCGCGAGGACCGAGCAGACGTCCGTACCGCCGCAGATGGACTGGAGCCGCACTCCCGGCGTCAGCCGGTCGTGGACCCAGCGCCAGGTGCTGGGCGGCAGGGTCGACCCGGTCTGCAGGACGGTGCGCAGCTTGCCGAGTCCGAACATGTCCGCGGGACGCGAGTCCGCCTTCTCCCCGGCGGTGAGATACGCGGCACCCAGCCCGACCACGGTCGCGCCGGTCCACTCGGCGATCCGCCAGGCGCCGTCTATGTCGGGAAAGGTCGGGCTGCCGTCGTACAGGATGACGGTGCTGCCGTGCAGCAGGCCGCCGACCAGGAAGTTCCACACCATCCAGCTGGTGGAGGTGAGGAAGAGATAGCGGTCGTCGGCGCGCAGATCGACGCCCAGTCCCAGGGCCTTGAGCAGTTCGACCACGATGCCGCCGTGCCCCTGGACGATCCCCTTCGGTATCCCCGTGGTCCCCGACGACCACAGGATCCACAACGGGTGGTCGAAGGGAACGTCGGCGAACTCCAGCTCCTCGTCCGCCGCCGGCAGCGCGGACCAGGCGTGCTGTTCGACGTCGGACCGCCCCGACCACGGTTCGGACGGGACCGGGAAGAGGCTGTCGACCGCGAGGATGTGGCGGACGGTGGGCAGGCCGTCCGCGAGCTCGGCGACCTCCGGGCGTTTGTCGTAGGTCTTGCCGCCGTAGCGGTATCCGTCCGCGGACACGAGGACCGTCGGCTGTGCCTGGCGGAGCCGGGCGAGCACGCTGGGCGTGCCGAAGTCGGGGGAGCAGGCCGTCCACACGGCGCCGACGGCGGCCGAGGCCAGCAGCGCCACGACGGTCTGGCGGAGGTTCGGAAGGTAGCCGGCCACGCAGTCGCCGGGCTGCACGCCCAGGCGGCGCAGGGCCGCCGCGACATCGGTGACCTGCCGGCGCAGATCGTGCCAGGAGATGTCCTCGGGAGTGCCGCCCTCGGTCAGGCAGACGAGCGCGGGGCGGGCGTCCGTGGCCTGGGCGAAGCAGCGTTCGGCGAAGTTGAGCCGGGCACCGGGAAACCAGTCGGCTCCCGGCATCGACGCCTCGCCGAGCACGTTGTCGTAACCGGTGACCGCGTCCAGCCCGTAGAACTCCCACACCGCCGACCAGAATCCAGCCAGGTCGGTGGAGCTCCACCGCCACAGCTCGGCGTAGTCGGAGAAGTCGAGTCCCCGTACTTCGCTCACCCAGTCCATGAAGCACGCGACGTTGGAGTCCTCCAACTCACGGCGACCGGGGGACCACAGGAGGTCGGTGTCGGTGTTCATCGGTCTTCCTTCGTGGATGCCCCGGCCTTCGGGCCGGGGTGGGGGTACCTCCCGCTTGCGGGGAGAAACTGACTCCTGCGGAGCAGGGAAGCGAAAGACGATTCGCCGGCTTCGAGGTCCGGGCGAAGTACCCCCGGTTCAAATCTCTCAAGAAGTCCCGCCGTTGCGCCGAATACACCAGCTCGGCGTTCCGCCACCGCGACGGCCACCTCATGCTCGCCAAGATGCGCGAGGGAGTCCTCCCGAACGGGGCGGTCGTCGGTGAAGCGGGAACTCCAGCGGGCGACCGCTGGACCCCCCCGGCCCTTAGACGGGGGAGGAAGCCAACGGTTGCCTTCTGGGCTGGGACGCGGCGTTCAGCCGGTTTCTTCTATTTCGCGGAGCAGTTCCTCCGCGCGCGGCCAAGGACCGTAGCCGGACCCGGGGTTGAGATGGCCGACCTCGCCGAGGTCCACCAGCCGGCTGCCCCAGTCGCGGGCCAGTTCAGTGACCCGCTCGACTGTGCCGAGGGGGTCGTTCGAGCTGGCCGCGACGACGCTGGGGAAGGGCAGCGGCGTCCGGGGCACCGGTGTCCAGCCGTTCTCCGCGAGCGCCTCGGGCCTCGGATAGCCGTCGGGCAGCGGGGTCTCGAAGTCCGGCGGTGTCGCGAGCAGTGCTCCGTGCACCTGTGCCGTGCTTCCCTGCGCCCAGTGGACCGTGGTGATCACACCGGCGCTGTGCGCGACGATGACGACGGGACCCTCGATCTCGGAGACCACCTTGTCGAGCGCCGCCACGCGGGCCTCGCGGCTCAGGGTGTCCTCGGTGAGCGGCGGGACCGTGCGGACGGTGCGCCCGGCCTCGGCCAGCCGGTTCGCCAGCAGGGTCTGCCAGTGCTCCGCGACATGATCGCGCAGGCCGGGGACGATCACGATCACCGGTTCGGTGGTGGTGCTCACGCGGACACCACCGCGTCCTCCGGCTCCGCCGCCGGGACGGGGCTGCTCGTCAGACGGCGCAGATCACGCTCGTAGAAGTGGCGGCCGATCAGGAAGGCGACGGTGGCGGCGAGCGCCGTGAGCGGGATGACCCGAAGGGCGCCGAGCAGCCCCATGTGGTCGGCGAGCGCGCCGGTCACGGCGGGCCCGGGAGCCAGCCCGAGCAGGCTGTTGGCGAGCGTCAGGGTGGCGAAGGCCGTCGCGGAGATGGACGCGGGGGTCAGGTTGGCCACCATGGCGGTCGCGGGACCGGCCGTGCCGGCCGACAGCAGGGCTCCGGCCGCCAGCGCCGCGAGCTGGAGGGGGCCGGTCGGCAGCTGGAACGCGGTCATGAGCAGGACGAGGGAGCCGATGCTGCACCCGATGGCGACCGCCCATTTGCGGATGGGGAAGGCCCGGCATATGCGGTCCGAGACGATGCCGCCGCCGATCATGCCGATGCCGATGACGAGGACGAAGATGCCGGCGGTCGCGCCAGCCTTGGCGGTGGGCATGTCGTAGTAGCGGTTGAAGTAGCTGGGCAGCCAGGCCATGAGGGAGGCGGCGATGAAGAGCTGGAGACCGCTGCCGACGTAGGCGCTGATGACCGAGACCGAGGAGAACAGCCGGGGCAGCAGCACGCGCAGTCGGCCGCGTGGTCCGGGATCCGTTTGGGCGTCGGTGGAACCGGCCTCCGGCGTCAGTCTCTTCTCGGTGACGACGAAGCCGTAGACCGCGGCCAGGACCAGGCCGAAGATGCCCATGACGCCGAACGCCCAGCGCCAGCCGAGGTGTTGGGCGACCGCGCCGCCGATCGATATGCCCAGGACCGATCCGAAGGCGCCGCCCGCGATGAAGGCACCGGAGAGGGTGGCGCGCAGGCCGATCGGGAAGATGCTCAGGACGACGGCGATGCCGACGCTTCCGTACGCCGCCTCACCGATGCCGACGAAGAGCCGGCCGATGAACATCTGGTCGTAGCTCGCGGACACCGCGCAGCCGAGGGTCGCCACGCTCCACATCGACGCGGCGAGGAGCAGGCTCTTCACCCGGCCCCAGCGGTCGGCCATCAGCGACATGGGGAAGGTGAGCACGCCGACCATGAGAGCGACGACTCCGCTGAGCGAACCGAGCTTGGCGTCCGTGAGCAGCCACTCGCTCTTGAGCATGGGGAAGACGGCGTTGAGGACCTGCCGGGACATGTAGTCCGACAGCAGCAGGCCGAAACTGAGGGCGAAGACCACCCAGGCATAACGTCGGGTCACGGGCCATCCGGACGAGGCGGTCGTGTCCGTCTCGGGAATGGATCCAGCAGTGGTGTGCAACTCCATTGTCATCACCTCACGCGCTTGGAGGAAGGGTTCTAGAACGGTCTGTCGCCGACGATTCCGGCACGCTCCATGCGGCGGACGGCGGGCCAGTAGTCCTGTACGGCGTAGTGCTGGGTGGAGCGGTTGTCCCAGATGGCGACGCTGTTCGGGGTCCAGCGCCAGCGCACCTGGTACTCCGGGATCGCGGCCTGACCGATCAGGTAGTTCAGCAGGAGGCTCGCGCCGGGGGCGAAGTCCTGCCCGAACCGCACGTTCTCGGGCGTGTGGTAGTTCACGAAGTGCGTCGTGAACGCGTTGACGAAGAGGATCTCCTCGCCGGTCTCCGGGTGGACGCGGACCACCGGGTGCTCCGCGTCGGGGAAACGCTCCTTGAGAGCGTGCCGCTTCTCCTGCGGCATGGCGGCGCCGAAAGTGGCCTCGATGCTGTGCCGGGCGCGCAGCCCACGGATCTTGGTGCGGATGTCCTCTGGCAGCCGGCGGTACGCCTCGGCCATGTTCACCCAGATCGTGTCCCCTCCGACGGGAGGCCCTTCGATACATCGCAGCACGGCGCCCATGGGCGGGCGCTCGCGCCACGTGGCATCGGTGTGCAGGGCTCCCTCGTACGACTCCGCCGGGCTGTCCAGGTCCTTGTAGATCCGCACCAGGCCGGGGTTCTCGGGATCGCTGCCGGCCACCGGGTGGTCCTCCAGCGCGCCGAAACGTTCGGCGAACGCGACGTGTTCGGCGCGCGTGATGTCCTGGTCCCGCAGGAACAGCACCTTGTACTGGAGCAGCAGGGACCTGATCTCGTCGAAGAGATCGTCGTCGCGTGAGGCGTCGCCGAGGTTCACACCGGACAGTTCCGCCCCGATCGTGCAGGTCAGCGGTTCGACCCTGATCGAGCCGCGATTGTGGGCGCGGACCGGAGCGCCCTCGGGGGGAGCGAGCGTGTGTTCCATGGTGCTTCCTCCTGGAGTGAGTGGAGTTGAACCGCGGGGGAGGGGTGGGCTCAGAGGACGAAGACGGACGAACCGGTGGTCTGCCCGGCCTCAAGTTCGCGGTGCGCCTGGGCCGCGTCCTCGAGGGCGAAGCGCTGGTTGACCTCGATGGTGATGCGGCCGGAGGTGACGTGGTCGAAGAGTTCACCCGCGAGGTCCGCCCGTTCGGCGGGGTCCGCGATGTAGTCGGCGAGGGCGGGCCGGGTGACGAACAGGGAGCCCTGGACTGCGAGTTGCATGGCGTCGATGGGCGGGACGGGGCCGGAGGCGGTGCCGAAGCAGACCAGCAGGCCGCGGCGGCGCAGCGAGGCGAGCGAGGAGGCGTACGTGGTCTTGCCGACGCTGTCGAAGGCCACCGGGACCCCTGCGCCGTCGGTGAGTTCACGCACCCGCTCGGCCACGTTCTCGGACCGGTAGTGGATGACGTGGTCGCAGCCGTGCGCGCGGGCCAGTTCGGCCTTCTCCTCGGTGGAGACGGTGCCGATGACATTCAGACCGAGCAGCTTGGCCCACTGGCAGACGATGAGGCCGACGCCGCCCGCCGCCGCGGTCAGCAGGATCGTGTCACCCGCCTTGAGGGGGTGGATCCTGCGGAGCAGGTACGCGGAGGTCAGACCGCGCATGGTCATCGCCGCGGCGGTCTCGAAGGCGATGCCGTCCGGCAGCTTGATCAGCGAGTCGACGGGCATGACCCGCTCGGTGCTGTAGGCGCCGAGCGGACTTCCGGTGTACGTGACCCGGTCCCCCTCGGTGAACTGGGTGACGCCCTCGCCCACCGCCTCGACCACGCCGGCCGCCTCGACACCCAGCCCGGCGGGCAGCGGCGCGGGGTAGAGCCCGGTGCGGAAGTAGGTGTCGGCGAAGTTCAGTCCGACGGCGTGGTGACGGACCCGGACCTCGCCGGGGCCGGGGTCGCCGACGACGACCTCCTCCCAGCGCAGGACCTCGGGACCGCCGGTCTCCTTGAATCGAATGGCGTGGGCCACGGGAATGCTCCGTTGTCGGGTGTCGGGTGTCGGGTGAAGGGGAGGCGAGGGGAGTGGAAGGGGCCGCCGGAGCCGGGGGGCCTGGCCCCGGCGGCCGCGTGGCGTGAGCAGCAGAGCGGCGCCACGGTGGTTCCGGCCGCGACCGGACTGTCGCGCGGTGGCCCGACGGTCGGTCGGCCCGGTGGTGCGGGGACGCGCGCGACGGCTGGTGGGGCCGGCACGCCGGCCGGTGCCCGGCCGAGCGGCCGGCGCGGGGCCCGTGCCACGGTCACCATTCGATCGGGTGACCGGTGCATGGGCCGGCGCCGTGGCCGGGCGGGCCACGATGGTGCCGGCCGTGGCCCGGTGGCCGGGACCGTGGTCCTTGCCCTGGCCCGGGCGGCTGGGACTGTGGTCCTTGCCGTGGCCTGGCGTGCCGGGACGGTGGTCCTTGCCCTGGCCGGGCGGCCGGGACGGTGATCCTGGCCCTGACCAGGTGGGCCAGGGTGGTGGTCCTGGCCGTGGCCCGGTGGCCGGGGCCGTGGTACTTGTCCTGGCCGGGCGGCCGGGACGGTGATCATTGCCGTGGCCTGGCGAGCCGGGACTGTGGTCCTGGCTGTGGCCGGGTGGCCGAGGTCGGGACCGTGGTCTGGCGGGCCGCAACGCTGCTCTGTTCGGCAGCGGAGCGGGCTACAAGGGCGGTCTGTTCCCGGCCGGCCGGCACGGTGGTCCGCCGTGGGGTCAGGCGTCGCGCAGCATGAAGCCGCGCCGGCCGGGACGGCGGTTCGGCACCATGCCGAGCTGGGCCAGCGTCTCGTCGGCGTTCGCGTAGGTCTCGCCGAGCTTGTAGATCTTCCTGGCCTCGGCGCCGGTCGCGATGTCACGGCCGAGCGCCTCGGAGATCTGCACCATCTGCTCGACCTGCTCGACGCTGGACATGCGCTCGCCCTTGCGCCGCCACAGGTTGTCCTCGTTGCCCACCCGGACGTGCACGCCGAGCGCGATGCCGATCGCGTTCATGGGCGCCACGGCGCGCATGGAGCTCTCGATGGTGAGGACGGCGCCGTCAGGGGCGCGACGGACGAACTCGATGAGGTCGGCCGGGTGACGGCCGGCGAAACCGCCGCCGATCGCGACGTAGTTGAGGATCAGCGGGCCCGTGTGGATACCGGCCCGGATGAGCCGCTCCACGGTTTCGAGCTGGGCCAGCGTGGCGAGCTGGAAGTGCGGCTGGATACCGCTCGCCGCCAGACGCTTGAGGTGCTCCAGGTAGAAGTCCGGACCGGCCTCCAGGTACATGTCCCGGTACGCCTTGTAGTAGTCCGGCTTGGCGATCGAGGTGCCTTCCAGATCATCGTCGGTCATGATCTCGACGATGTTCATCTGGCTGGTGTTGATCGCGATGGTGACCTGGTCCGGCTTCGGGTCCAGGTCGGCGAGCATGTGGCGGCTGTCGAAGTCGAGCCACTTGGCGTCCGCACCCTCGCCCTCCGGGGCGAACGAGATGGACCCACCGATCTGCAGGACCATGTCCGGCACGGCCTCGCGCAGGCGTCCGATCAGCTCGTTGAACATGGAGAGCCGCTTGGAGCCCTTGCCGTCGAGCTCCCGTACGTGGATGTGGAGCACGGTGGCGCCGGCGTTGTAGCAGTCGACGGCCGCCTGCACGTGCTCGTCCATCGTCAGGGGAAGGTCGTCGGCGTCTCCGGGAAGCCATTCGGGCCCGTAGGGAGCGGCCTGGATGACGAGCTTTTCCTGGTTCTCGGGGAACAGTGAGTCGTCGTGGAAGTGCACGGTCCGTCTCCTTCGTCGGATCGGTGATCACTCGCCGGGAGCATCGCCGCGCACTGCGCGGGCCTGGGATGTCCGGCGGGGATCGATGCGGGTCACCGGGTGACAGCGGGCGCGGTGGCCCGCTGCGATCGGCCGTTCCGGAGGGAGTGCCGGGGGAGTGGCACGGCTCCCTCCGGCGGCCGACCGCGTCTTCTGTGCGGTGGTGCAAAGGTAGGGCCGGGTTCGGAGGTGCGCTTGCCGTTAGGGGACAGATGATTTGTCATTTGGGGACATTGACGCTTCGGTGTGCCCTGAGGGGCGGTGCCTGGTCCGCCGGACCGTCCCACCCGTCACGGCAGTCCCCCCGTGGGAGTTGGGGTGGAGGAGCTGGAGCCACTACGGAGCGTTGCTGCCGCGCCACGCTCTCGGACTGCACCCGAACTGCTCACGGAACCAGCGCGAGAACCCGCTCAGCGACGAGAACCCCAGCAGGTCGGAGATCTCCGTCAGCGAACGCCGAGGGTTCGCGACGAACTGCTCCGCGAGATGGCGGCGGGTGACATTGAGGAGCGAGGAGAACGTCTCGCCCGACGCGGCCAGATGCCGGTGGACGGTGCGCCGGTCGACGCCGAGGCTGCGCGCGACCTGCTCGATCGAGCAGCGCCCGGTCGGCAGCAGGACCTCGATCAGTTCACGCACCCGGTCCGCGGCGGTGGTGTCCTTGGGGACGGCGATCGCGTCGAAGTACTGGCGGGCGTACTCGCGCAGCAGCGGGTCCGCCATGGCGTTGGGCGCGTCGAGGTCGTCGGCGTAGAAGACGATGCCGTCGATCTCGCGGTCGAACTCCACGATGGGCCCGAACGCGCGCCGGTGCGCCGCGGTGTCCGCCGGCGCGGAATGCCGGAACCACACGGAGAGCGGCTGCCAGCGGGTGTGCAGGAAGTCGTTCAGGATGCGGTGGAACGCGGCGACGGCCAGCTCGGTGGCCTGCCGCGACTCCATCACCTCACCGAGCCGCAGATCCACCTTCAGCGTGGCCAGGCCGTCCCCCTCGGACAGCCGGGTGTGCAGCACCTCGTTGTACATGTACTGATGGCGGATCAGCAGTTCCAGCGCGCTGCGTACGTCGGGTTCCTCGCGGACGACCAGACTGATGGGGCCGAGATTGGAGAAGCGCCGGAACTCCGCGAGCAGCACCCCGAAGTCCTCGTGACCGGACTCGGCCGCCGACAGTTCCAGTACCTCGACGGCGGCCGTGCCGGAGATCCAGCGGTCCTGCACGGTGAGGGCTGCGGTGTCCAGGCCCACCCGCTTCAGAAGCGCCTGCGGATCGATGCCGAGGGAGCGGCACAGCTCGACATAGCCGCTCAGGGCGGCGGTGCGGACCAGAGGTCTCATGGGCACGCTCCAGAGATGTCCCGAAAAGCCAAATCTCCTGTCCCGCCATGACAAGCACGGCGGTGGTCGAGGAACCTAGCATGACGCCGTTCACCGGCCGGGTCCCTCAGGGGGACCGCTCGTGTGCAGGTGAACACGCGACGGATCGGAGGCGAACATGACAGGAACGACGGACGCGGACCAGGCGCCGCCCACGCCCACGCCCCGCTCGGGCCCCTCGGTGTGGAAGGGCCAGGACCTGACACACCCCGAGGAGTGGCAGCTGCTCCTGTCGGCGCCCCGGCTCGCCGAGATCGACTCCGCCCTGCACGCGGCACGCAGACGGGATCTCACCCTGCTGAGGCTGACAGCCGCCGATTTCCCGCTCCCCACCCTCGCCGCCGACCTGGCGCGCCTCGCCGGGGTCCTCGAACACGGACGGGGCTTCGCGGTCGTCCGCGGCATCCCTGTCGAGCGGCTCGGCGAGACGGCCGCGAGCACCGTCTTCTGGGGCCTCGGCCGGCACCTGGGGCATCCGGTCCCGCAGAACGCCGACGGAGTCGTCCTCGGCCACGTCCGGGACACCGGCCGCAGCCTGAGCGACCCCGCCGTACGCGGCTACCAGACCCGGGAGGCCCTGCCGTTCCACACCGGCGGCGCCGATCTCCTCGCCCTGCTGCCGGTGCGGACGCCCCGCACCGGCGGACGCATCTCCCTGGTCAGCTCGGCTGCGGTCCACAACGCCGTACTGGACCTGCGCCCCGATCTCGCCGGGCGCCTGTACCGCACGTACCACTTCGACCGCCGCGACGAACACGCTCCCGGCGAGCCGCCCTACACGGCCGCCCCGCTGGTCTCCCGCCCCGACGGCCCCTTTGGGGCACTGAGCATGCGGTACAACCGGTGCTATCTCGAATCCGCCCAGCGCTTCCCGGAGGTGCCCCGCCTGGAGACGGCGGACCGGGAACTCTTCGATCTCATCGACTCCGTGGCCGGCTCCCCGGAGTACCGGCTCGACCTCGACCTCCAGGTCGGGGACCTGCTTCTGGTCAACACACACCGCGTGATGCACGCCCGCTCGGCGTTCGAGGACCATCGATCGCCGGAACAAAAACGCCACTTGCTGCGTCTGTGGCTGGCCTTCCCGCAGGGGCGAGGTAGCCAAGACGCACGTCACTGGGTCACTCTTCGCGATGTGATCCGACCGCGCAGCCACGCCACGCCCGGCGCGACGAATTCAAGGAGATCCCCGGTATGACCAACCTCGTCACCCTGCTGGCCGCCACCGTCGCGGCCCACGGCGAGCGCGTCGCCGTCCGCCATGACGACAGCACGCTCACCTACGCCGAACTCGACGACGCCAGTGCACGGGTGGCCGCGCTGCTGCGGGACCGCGGCGTCCTGCCGGGCGACCGCGTCGCGATGACCATGCCCAACGTCCCCCTGTTCCCGGTCCTCTACTACGGCATCATGCGGGCCGGCGGTGTCGTCGTCCCGATGAATCCGCTGCTCAAGGCCCGTGAGGTCGCCTTCACCCTGCGCGACTGCGGGGCACGGATCGCGCTGGTCTTCCCGCTGTTCGCCGAAGAGGTCACGAAGGCGGCGGCAGAGACCGGAACCGACTGTCTGGTGACCGAGCCCGAGGCCTTCGACGCCCTGCTGCGCGGCCACGAGCCGATGCGCGACACCCCGGACCGGACCGACGACGATCCCGCTCTGATCCTCTACACCTCGGGCACCACCGGAACGCCCAAGGGCGCCGAACTGTCCCACCGGAACCTCGCCAGCAACACCCTCACCACGTCCGAGACCCTCCTCCAGGTCGGACCGGACGACGTACTCTTCGGCGGCCTGCCCCTCTTCCACGCCTTCGGCCAGACCTGCGGGCTCAACACGGCCGTCGCCGCAGGCGCCACCCTGACCCTGCTGCCCCGGTTCGACCCGCGGAGCGCCCTGGAGATCATCGCCCGGGACGAGGTCACCGTATTCCTGGGCGTGCCGACGATGTACGCGGCGCTGCTGCACGCCGAACTTCCCGACGGCTTCGACACCGGCCGGCTGCGCCTGGCCGTCTCGGGCGGGTCCGCGCTCCCGGTCGAGGTGCTGCACGGTTTCGAGCGGCGCTTCGGTGCCGCCGTGCTGGAGGGCTACGGACTGTCCGAGACCTCGCCGGTCGCCGCCTTCAACCACCCGGACCGCCCGCGCAAGCCGGGGTCGATCGGGCTGCCCATTCGCGGGGTCGAGATGCGGCTCGTCGCCGACGGCGGTGGTGAGGTCGAGCCCGGCGGGATCGGCGAGATCGCCATCCGCGGCGAGAACATCATGAACGGTTACTGGAACCGCCCGGACGCCACCGCGGAGGCGATCCGTGACGGATGGTTCCACAGCGGTGATCTGGCCCGCGTCGACGAGGACGGTTTCTACTTCATCGTCGACCGCAAGAAGGACATGATCATCCGCGGCGGCTACAACGTGTATCCGCGTGAGATCGAGGAGGTGCTGTACGAGCACCCCGCGGTCGCCGAGGCCGCCGTCGTGGGCGTGCCGCACCCCCTGCACGGTGAGGAGGTCGCGGCGGTCGTCACGCTCCGGCCCGGTGCCGAGGCCACGGCCGAGGAGATCCGCGCCCACACCAAGGAGCGGGTCGCGGCGTACAAGTACCCGCGCATCGTCACGATCGCCGCCGAACTGCCCAAGGGCCCCACGGGCAAGATCCTCAAGCGCGAGATCGTGGTCGGCGGCGCGTGAACCACTGAGAGTGGACGGCCGTGCGGTGCCGGTGGCGGAACCCTGCCACCGTCACCGCTCCCTCGGTCGCGGTCCCGCGAGGATCAGGCTCTCGACACCCTCGTACACCCCCCGTTCCCGGTCCGCCGCTCGCCGGCCGGACAGCAGGCTGCCGAGCCACCCGAAGGCGAAGCCCAGCGGGATGGACACCAGCCCCGTGGTGGTGAACGGGAACCAGTTGAAGTCGGCGGCGGGAAAGGCGGACGTCGGGGACCCGGACACCAGTCTGGTGCCCGGCATCAGGATCAGGACGGCGAGGGTGCCGCCGATGAGCGTGCTCATCAGCCCGGTCCGCGTGTAGCGGCGCCAGAAGAGGCTGTAGACCAGAGCGGGGGCGATCGCCGAGGCCCCCACGCAGAAGGACAGCGTGGCGAGCGGTTGCAGACTGCGGTGCTGGACGAGCACCGCGAGGGCGATCACGGGCGCGCCGACGACCAGGGCCGAGCCCCGGGCGAAGGCCGTCTCGCGCTGCGGTGACATGGCGGCGTTCCCGCCCGCGAAGACGTCATGGGCCAGCGAGTTGGCGCAGGCGAGGGTCATCCCGGCGACCGAGGCGAGCAGGGTGAGGAAGATCGCCGTGGTGACCGTGGTGAACACGAGGGTCTCCGCCCGGGACATCGCCGGGCCGAACGCGGCCAGTGAGCCCAGCAGATAGGCCGTGTGCCCGTGCGGGTCGGCGGCGGTGATGCGGGCCCGGCCGATCATCGCCGTCGCTCCTATGGCGACAACGCCCGCCACCAGCATGAACAGTGCCACCGAGGACACCGCCCAGGACATCGAACGCCGCACCTGGCGGGCGCTGTTGGCGGTGAACATGCGCATGGTCACGTGCGGCAGACAGGCACCGCCCAGCACGATGGCGAACTGCGTACTGATCATGTCGAGCCGTGGATGCGGGCCGCCGGCGAACTGGAGCCCGCCGTGCAGATACGCGGCCGGTGAGCCACTGCGCTTCGCGGCCGCGGTGAACAGGACCCCGGGGTTCCAGTGAAACCGGCTCAGGATCAGCAGCGCGACGACGCTTCCGGAGCCGAGGAGCACCACCATCTTCAGGAGCTGGATCAACGCGGTGCCGCGCATGCCGCCGATGGCCGCGTAGATGATCATCAGGGTGCCGACTCCCACGATGCAGCCGGTCTTCATGGAGTTGTCGGAGAAGCCGAGGATGAAGGCCAACAGCTGCCCTGTACTGGCGAGTTGGACGAGCATCATCGGCACGAGCGCGGCGATCGTGACGCCGCACGCGGTGATCCGTACGGCGCGAGAGGGCATCCTACGGGCGAGCACGTCGCCCATGGTGAACTTGCCCGTGTTCCGCAGGGGTTCGGCCAGCAGGAACATCAGCACCAGCAGGGAGAGCAGCGTGCTGAGAGCCAGCACGACACCGTCGAAACCGCACAGGGCGATCACGCCGCCGATGGTCAGTACGGTCGCGGCGGAGATGTAGTCGCCGGCGATGGCGAGGCCGTTGCGCAGCGGGGAGAGCGAGCGGTAGCCGGTGTAGAACTCCGCCAGATCGTCGCTGTCCGGGCCGGTCAGCACACACAGCAGCAATGTCACCGTGACGGCGACGGAGAAGGCGACGAGTGACCAGGACTGCGTGGAGCCGCCGAAGGCGTTCACCGCTCCTGCTCCTGCTCGCCGCTCGCCCAGGGGGTGCTCCGGTTGACGCGGCGTGCGAGGGGGTCGACATAGCGGCGGGCGGTGCGCTCGTAGGCGAGCACGGCGAGCCATGTGGCGGGGATCTGGGAGAGGGCGAGCACCAGGCCCGTCGACAGGCCTTCGGTGACGGGACGGTCCATGAAACCGGGGCAGCCGGCGGAGAGACCGAGGAAGAGAGTGAAGCAGCCGAGCACCGCGAACGTGGTCACGCGCCGTTGCCGGCGGTAGGCGCGGCGCAGGATGCGCAGATCGCGATGGTGCCCGGTCCAGGTGCGGGGTGATACCCCGCCGCATAACGGTTCCCCGGCGGGGTCCGGGACGGGCCGGGCGGGGGAGTCGTGCTGTCCGTGCGGCGTTCGCGAGGGATGCGGGGCGGAGCTGTCGTACGACATGCCGGCCTCCTGGTGGGGTGCGGGCCCGGCGTACATGGACCGCGGGACGGTGGGGGGAACGGCTCGGGTCCTCGCACGCTATTCGGCCCTTCGGCCCGTGCGAAGGGGTTTCCTTCAAGTGCCTGGTCGGACCGTGTTCATGCCGCTGACCTCGCCTGTTGTCGGTGAAACCGCTGTTGCGCCCGCGCTCGGAGTGGGGCGTGTGGCGGGGGTGATGGGGACGTTCTGTGCGCGGGGATTCGTCACTCGCCCCACCGGGGGGGAGGGGCGGCGAGGGTGTACGCGTTGGTCGACGAGGCGGTCCGGGAGGGGGTTCGGAGCGGTGCATGCGGCGCGCGTTACATGCCGATCGGCGGTCGTGCCCGTGCCGGCTCAGGAGGAGTCGCGCAGTTCGTTCAGCGGTGTCCCGTGCGCCCAGCGGCGCAGGCACGAACCGTCGATCAGACGCACACCGCCCTGCCGTCGCGCCCACTGGACGTCACGCCGGGTGAAGGCCCCGCGGTGCACCACGAGACGGAGCGGCGGGCCGGGGCCGCCCGGACGTCCCGTGCGAGAGGGCGCGTCCTCGTCGGGCAAGGGCTCGGCCACGGGCCGGAAGGCGACCTCCAGACGCTGCCCGCGACCGTCCCGCGCACGCACGTGGACGCGGTCCTCGGATCTCCGCGGAGGGAGCACCCGCCAGCCGTCCCGGCGCAGCATCCGGGACACCGCCTGGGCCAGCCCCGCCGTGTCCAGCTCCGCCAGTTCCTCCGGCGTGTAGAAGCCGAGGCGCCGACGGGCCGACGGACGGTGCCGCCGCACCGCGGCCGGGGCGGCGACGGCCACGACGACGAGCGCGCCGAGGGGTACGCCGATGCCGGCCACGCGGTAGCCGACGGCAAGGCCGGCGACCACCGCGCACAGGGTGACGACGACCGCGGCGAGGGCCGGCAGCACCTCACGTAATAAGGGCCCGTAGTGCCCTTCCGCGCGCAGCCGGCGGATGGCTCGCTGCCGCTGCGCGCGTCCTGACAAGCGCTTTCCTGGTGTCCGCCCCCTCGGTGTCACTCGGGCCAGCTCCCCCCAACCCTCGCGCGCTTCGGCGTGTGCGGGAAGGGGCTACCCCTCGCGGGCGGGCCGGTCCCCTGGAGTACGGGATCCGGCCACGAATCCGGCTGAACTCTTTCGCGGCCCCGCGACGTGTGGGGCACGATCGGTTCCGGTGGCCGCGGAGTCCTGTGCGGCGGACCGCGCTGTGGGCCCGGTAGGGGCGTCGGCGTGACCACGGGGCGGTGGCGGTCTCATCCCTCGGCGACGCGGACGGCCCGCGTGGGAGAGGGCGCGGAGGCGGCCCGGACTCGGGGCCACTGGTCCTGCGCAGGTCGCTCGGACCGTACGAGCGTCTCGTTCTCTTCGTTCATCAAGAACGCGTCCGGCGCGGTGACCGTGCACAGGCCGTCGGACTCGCGCCCGGTGCGGTCCACTTCACCCTTCACAGGGGTGCCGACCGCCTGACTTGGCCCGGACTTGGCCTCCGGACCTCGCCCAGCCGGGGAGCCGGCCGACGCCCGACGGAGGCGGCGGGTGGTGCGCCGCCGCCTCCGTCAGCACTCGTCCGTGGGGTGGACCCGGACTGCCGGACCGCTCAGACGGTGCCGCAGTCGGAGACGACGATCTTCTTCGAGGTGGTGCCGGAACGGCTGCCGAGCGCCTCGATCGCCTTCACGACGTCCATGCCCTGGACGACCTCGCCGAAGACGACGTGCTTGTTGTCCAGCCAGTCGGTGACGATGGTGGTGATGAAGAACTGCGAGCCGTTGGTGTTCGGACCCGCGTTGGCCATGGACAGCAGACCCGGCTTGGTGTGCTTGAGCGTGAAGTTCTCATCGGCGAACTTCTCGCCGTAGATGCTCTTGCCGCCCGTGCCGTTCTGCCGCGTGAAGTCGCCGCCCTGGAGCATGAAGTCCGGGATGACCCGATGGAACGGCGAGCCCTTGTAACCAAAACCGTGTGCGCCGGTGGCGAGCTCACGGAAGTTCTGCGCGGTCTTCGGGACGACGTCGTCGTAGAGTTTGAACTCGATGCGGCCCAGCGGCTCGCCGTTGGCGGTGACCTCGAAGTAGACGTTCTCGCTCATTGCTCTGCTCCTCATGGATGCGAATGTTCGCCCCCGAGCATAGAGAAGCTGAGGCGGTGGACGCGTGACCGGGGGTGATCATTCGGCGTGTGGCCCGGGATGATGGAGCGATGAGCCCCGGGTGAAACGTGCCGCGGACATCACCGGGCCACCGCGATCTCCGCGCGGCATTCGCCCGCGCCCTCGGGACTGATGTGCCGTGCGCGCCGAGCGAGTTCTGCGTACGCCCCTGGTGCCCGAACTTTCGACAGGAGTAGTCGGTAAGCGGTTCTCTTGCGCTCATGCCCGGTCACCGGATGTCAGCCTCGGAGATACTCCGTTGGTGACTCGGCCGTGCGCATACGGTGCGGTCACGCGGCAGGACGGACGATTGCCGGTCCTGCCGCGTGACCGACAACCAAGGGGAGACGCTATGGCGAGTGTGGAAGTGTCGCTGAAGGAAATGATGACCGAGGCCGAGGGAGCATTGGGGGCGGCCGTCGTCGACTACACCAGTGGTATGGCGCTGGGCACGCTGGGAGGGGGCAAGGATCTGGACATGACGGTCGCCGCTGCCGGCAATACGGATGTCGTCCGCGCGAAGGTGCGGGCCATGGAGCAGCTGGATCTCAAGAGCCGGATCGAGGACATCCTGATCACCCTCGGAAACCAGTACCACCTCATTCGGCCGGTCGCCGGGCGCAGCGGCAACGGCCTGTTCCTGTATCTCGTGCTCGACAGGGCGCGTTCGAACCTGGCGATGGCCCGCCACCACCTCAAGCGCGTCGAGGGGCAGCTGGAGATCTAGACCGGCCGGAGCCCTGGGCTGACGTGTGCCCACGATATGAAGACTTCTTCAAGTCGCCATATCAACATGATCGCAACAGCGGATGCGCGTGGCCATGGGCGAGAAGGACCGGTATTCGTGGACACATCCTGCGGCGGCGCCCTCCGGGCGTCGCCGCGCTGTGGCGAGGCGCGCGTGCCGAGCTGTCCTTCGGCTGCCGGTCCAAGGACCTTGATTGGGATCCGGCGGCGGCCGGCGGATCCGACAGGGCAGGAGGCGGGGGCGGGGGACGGTCAACTGGGCGGCACCGTCCGGCAGCGGGACCGTTTCGAATGGCGGCCGGCCGGGGCGAGCCGCCTTGTTGCCGTGGAGCGTCTCGCCCCGTCCCGCCCGCAGGGAGCAGCCGCCTCCAGATACCCGGAGCACTGTCCAAACTCCAGGAGGCGGCCGCCGATCGAGGGCCGTCGCTAGGAGGGCGCTTTCATCCCCTGCTGAGCGGCCTTCAGATCGGCGAGCAGCTCGGCCTGACCGGCCAGCACCCCGGACAGGATGGTCCGCGCGACCCTGAGCAGCTCCGCCACATGCGGGCTGGTCAGGGAGTAGTACACCGTGGAGCCCTCCTTGCGCGTCACCACCAGGTTCGCCCGGCGCAGCACGGCGAGCTGCTGGGACAGATGTGCGGCTTCGATGCCCACCTCGGGCAGCATCTCCGCGACGGCGTGTTCGCGCTCGCTGAGCAGTTCCAGGACGCGGATGCGGGCAGGGTGCCCAAGGGTTTTGAAGAACTCGGCCTTCAGCTGGTACAGCGGCGTGCTCATCGTGCTGTCGCCTCCCCGGAACAGCTGTCCGGCCGAGCTGGCCAGTCCTCGGTGCATCGCGTCCACCCACTCGTCAACAACATGGCGCCCATCTTCGCCCGCGGAGTCGGCCGGGCCGAAACTGCGTGCGAGGAATCGTCCACCAGTTCAAGCAGTGAAGGCCTCATGACTTGCCAAGATTAGAAACTCAATATATCGCGTGACGGATCCCTGGGTGAGAAGCACTGTCAGGTCGACCAGCCGCTGGTACGCCACTGCTGTTGACCGTCATCGCCCTGGCTGTAGGCGTCATGCTCCGCGACGGCCGCCGCAAGGTCGGTGTGGATGGTGATGGGCGGGCAGTCGCCGTCAGGTACGAGGGAGCCGTCGGCGGGGATCGCGGCCAGTTCCAGGCTGCGTCCGTGTGCGCCGAGCCGGCGCGCTGCCTCGATGACGGCGAGCTGGCCGTTGACGGACCAGCTGCGCAGCCCGCTCATGTCGACGACGACCGGACCGGTGCCGCGGGCCAGGACCCAGCCGACGGCGCCGGCGAAGCGATGCGCGCCCTCGGGTCCGAGATGCCCGGAGAGGGAGAGGACACTGAAATCCTCTCCGGCGGTGTAGTGCCATTCGATCGTCATGATGATGAACCTTCTTGTGGGTGGTGCGTGTTCGGCTCGCTTCCCCGACCGGCTCGGGTCACAGGGGCAGGGTGATCCAGATGCTTTTGCCGTTTCCGTCGGCGTCACCGCGGACGACGGCGGTGCCGCCCAGGCCGAGCGTGAGTTCCATGACGGTGCTCAGACCACCGGCCCCCGTGCCGATCGCGGCCCCGTACAGCGATGGCTGGTGGGGGTGGCGGTCGTGGACGGCGAAAGCCAGGCAGTCGGAGCCGGCCGCATAGATGACGGTGAGCTGGGGAGAGAGCCTCACAGCGTGCCGGACGCTGTTGGTGACCAGTTCGCTGAGGATCAGCAGCGCCGGGTCGACGGTGGGGTGGCGCAGGCTGATCCCCCATTCGGTCAGGGCTTCTTCAGCGGTCTGGCGGGACAGCCGGACAGCGGACGGCTCGTTGGGCAGGGTGACGACGTGCCGGTGGGGCAGGGCTTCGAACAGCGTGGACATCAGGCCTCCGTCCCCCGGGGCAGCCGGAAGCCGGATACGACGTGGTCCGTCACGGACGAACGAACCGCGGCAGCCCGCACCGGAGTGCGCACCACCAGTCGCCCGAACTCCCACACCTGGCGGCCCGGGCGGACAACGGTCAGATCCCGCCGCATGGAGACCAGGCGACCCGACGCAGCCCCCTCCAGCGGCCACAGTGCCTCCGCGCCGGAGACCTCGGCCATGCGCGGGGTGGCGGGAGTGGCGCTCATCGAGGTGTCTCCTCTCTCATCTCTGTGACGTCGCGGGCGGGCTTCGGGGCGGCGAGAAGGACTCCGGCCCTCTCCAGGTGGCCGCGGGCCCCGCGGATCGCTTCGGGGGTAGTGGTGTACTCGCGGCCCTCCAGCCGCAGGAGGTCCAACACACCGACCGAGTCGAGGACTTGGCGTTGCTCCGGCCTGATTCCGGAGGTGAGGACGACGATTCCGCGCCGGTTCAGCTTCTGGACCGCGTCCTTGAGCACCAGCGCCCCGGTCGCGTCCATGGTCGACACCCGCGACATGCGAAGGATCACCACACGGACGTCGGCCACTTCCGTCATCTCCAGCAGGAAGCGGTGCGCGGCGGCGAAGAACAAAGGCCCGTCGACGCGGTAGGCAATGATGTGCTCGGCGAGCAGGGCATGTTCCTCGGCGGTGTGGTCCCCGCGGTCGAGAGGCACCTGGTCGAAGCGGGCCTGCTTGGCGACGGCGCGCAACGCGAGGGCGCCCGCGACGACCAGGCCGATGATGACGGCGTACACGAGATCGAGGGCCAGCGTCGCGACGGCGGTCAGGACGAGGATCAGCGCGTCCGAGCGGGTGGCCTTCATCATCGCCCGCAGCGAACCGACCTCGACCATGCGGATCGCGGTGGCCAGCAGGACACCGGCGAGGGCCGCCAGCGGGATCTTCGACACGAGAGGCGCGGCCGCGAAGACGATCACCGCGAGGATCGCGGCGTGAGTGAGGGCGGCGAGCCGGGAGCTCGCACCGGTGCGCACGTTGACCGCGGTGCGCGCGATCGCCCCGGTCGCCGGCACGCCACCGAACAACGGGGCGGCGATGTTGGCCAGGCCTTGGCCGAACAGCTCCCGATCCGGGTCGTGCCGCTGGCCGACGGTCATGCCGTCGGCGACCGAGGCCGAGAGCAGCGACTCCAGCGCGGCCAGCGCCGCGACCGCAACCGCGGGGGCCAGCAAGGAGCCCGCCGCGCCCAGGTCAAGGAAGGACAGCGAGGGCGCGGGCAGCCCCGACGGCAGTGCACCGATCGGTTTCGCCGCGGTCAGCCCGGCGGCCTGCGCCACGACCGTGGCGGCGATCACCGCGACGACGGAGAACGGCACGGTCGGACGCCACCGGGCTCCCAGCAGCATGACCGCGGCCACCGCGACGGCGACGGCGACGGCCGTCCAGTTCGGGTGCCGCGTGAACTCCTCGATGGCCCGCCAGGTCACCACCAGTACCCGGTCGCCCTCCGGTTTGGGCACACCGAGCACGCCCGGAATCTGCTGCAGTCCGATCACGCACGCGATGCCCAGCGTGAAGCCCTCGACGACCGGCGCGGGCACGTACTGCATGTAACGTCCGGCCTTCAGCACGGCGAGGCCGACGAGCATCACGCCGGCCATCACACCGACCGTGAGGACGCCTGTCGGACCGTATCGGCCCACGATCGGTACCAGCACGACCGTCATGGCGCCCGTCGGCCCCGACACCTGCAGATTCGATCCGCCGAACAATGCGGCGAGGGCGCCGGCAACGACGGCGGTGGCCAGGCCCGCCTCGGCGCCGAGCCCGGACGAGACGCCGAAGCCGAGGGCAAGCGGCAGCGCGACGATGGCCACCGTGAGCCCGGCGAGCAGGTCCCGGCGGGGGTTGCGTCCCATCTCCGCCAGGTCGCCGCGGGTGGGCAGCAGCGACGCGATCCGGGCCCGGACCCGGCTGATCCCCGAGGTCATCGCGCGGCAACCTCGGTCTCCAGCAGCTCGGCCAGCAGTTCGTTGCGCCCGGACAGCATCTGGGTCAGGATCCGGCGAGCGGCCTTCATCAGGTCTGCCACGTCCCCGCCGGCCAGTGCGTAGACGACCGTCGAGCCGTCCCGCGTGGCGGTGACGATCCCGGACCGGCGCAGTACCGCCAGCTGCTGCGACAGGCTGGACGGCTCCACCTCGATCTCCCCGAGCAGTTCCCGTACCGGCCGCGGGCCGTCCTGGAGCAGCTCCAGGACCCGTATCCGTACGGGATGCCCGAGCATCCGGAAGAGCTCGGCCTTGGCCTGGTACAGCGGAACGGACACGACCCCTCGCCTTCCCCGGATGGCGCCCCATCCGGGGCAGACACAAACGGCTGCGCCCAGAGCTACCTGCGGGTACAGCGAATACAGCATCTAACCAATTGCTAAATTTTGCAATTCCGCAAGAAGCTGCTGCCTCGGTCACCCGCGAGTCACGGATCAGGCCTTCTTGACCACGCTGGACTTGAGCTGCATCGCCCCGAAGCCGTCGACCTTGCAGTCGATGTCGTGGCCGTCGACGCCGTCGACCAACCGGATACTGCGCACCTTGGTGCCGGCCTTGATCCCCGAAGGGCTGCCCTTGACCTTGAGAGCCTTGACGACAACCACGCTGTCGCCGTCCTGCAGCACATTGCCGACAGCGTCCTTGACGACCCGCTCCCCGGTGGTGGCCCCATCCTCGGCACCGCTTTCGGCGGGAACCCATTCGTGGCCGCACTCCGGGCACACCACAAGGGCGTTCATCTCGTAGGTGTACTCACATGAGCACGTCGGGCAGGGGGGAAGATTTTCGATCATTCCATCAGAATATCCGGCCCTGGCCCTCAGGCGGCCCGTGGCTCCCACCTGCTGGATTCCGCGTTCAGCCCCTGGCGCGATACGAGCCAGGGGCTGAACGGAGTGTCCTTCGGTCACCGGCGTGATCGACCCTCGGTCACCCGCGTGATCGACGGTCCGGCCTATTCCACCTTCGCCCAGTCGAGGGTGCGCTCCACCGCCCTCTTCCAGTCCGCGTACCCCTGCTGACGCCGGTCCTCGGACCACTGCGGCTCCCAGCGCTTGGACTCCTGCCAGTGGGTGCGCAGTTCGTCGGTGTCCTTCCAGAAGCCGGTGGCCAGACCCGCCGCGTAACAGGCGCCGAGCGCGGTGGTCTCGGCGACGACGGGACGGCTGACCGGTACGCCGAGGACGTCGGCCTGGATCTGCATGCACAGGTCGTTGGCGGTCACGCCGCCGTCGACCTTGAGCACGTCGAGATGGACTCCGGAGTCCTGCTCCATGGCCTCGACGACATCGCGGCTCTGGTAGCAGATCGCCTCCAGGGTCGCCCTGGCCAGGTGGGCGTTGCTGTTGTACCGGGCGAGGCCGACGATCGCGCCGCGGGCGTCGGAGCGCCAGTACGGGGCGAACAGGCCGGAGAACGCCGGGACGAAGTACATCCCGCCGTTGTCCTCCACGCTGCGGGCCAGCGTCTCGCTCTCGGCCGCGTTGGTGATGATCTTCATCTGGTCACGCAGCCACTGCACGGCGGATCCGGTGACCGCGATGGAGCCTTCCAGCGCGTAGACGGCGGGACTGTCGCCGAACCGGTAGGCGAGGGTGGTCAGCAGGCCGTGCTGTGAACGAACCAGCTCCGTACCGGTGTTGAGGACCAGGAAGTTGCCTGTGCCGTAGGTGTTCTTGGCCTCGCCGGGTGCGTAGCAGACCTGTCCGACGGTGGCCGCCTGCTGGTCGCCGAGCACCCCGGTGATGGGGATGGGGGCGCGCAGCGGACGGGAGGTGCGCGTCGTACCGAACGCCTCGCGGTCGGACGAGGAGTTGATGCTGGGCAGCATGGCTCGCGGTACACCGAAGAAGCCCAGCAGTTCGTCGTCCCAGTCGAGGGTCTCGAGGTTCATCAGCATGGTGCGACTGGCGTTGGTCACGTCGGTGGCGTGGATGCCGCCGTCGGGGCCGCCGGTCAGGTTCCACAGGACCCAGGCGTCCGTGTTGCCGAACAGGGCGTGGCCCTGTTCCGCCGCTTCGCGGACCCCGTCGACGTTCTCCAGGATCCACTGGATCTTGCCGCCGGAGAAGTAGGTCGCCGGCGGCAGCCCCGCCTTGCGGCGGATGACGTCGCCCTGGCCGGAACGGTCCAGCGCCGCGGCGATGGAATCCGTCCGGGTGTCCTGCCAGACGATGGCGTTGTAGTACGGACGCCCGTTGCGCGGGTCCCACACGACCGTGGTCTCCCGCTGGTTGGTGATGCCGATCGCCGCCAGGTCCTCGGCGGTCAGGTTGCCGTGCCGCAGGGCGTTCTGGATCACCGAGTTGGTGCGTTCCCAGATCTCCACCGGGTCGTGCTCGACCCATCCGGAGCGCGGAAGGATCTGGGCGTGTTCCAGTTGATGCTTCGCCACCTCGTTGCCGTCGTGGTCGAAGATCATGAATCGGGTGCTGGTGGTCCCTTGGTCCACCGCGCCCACGAATTCAGCCATGGGTTGCCGCCTCTGCTGGGGGTGTCAGTCCTCGGGAACCGGGACGCGTCCCGCGGGTTCGGGCTCCGCCGTCGGCAGGAACCGGCCGATGAAGAGCTTGTAGATGCCGGCGCCGAGCACGCCACCGATGAACGGACCGATGATCGGCACCCAGAAGTAGAAGTTCCCGTACTGATCTCGCCAAGCCCCTCCGTATCCCGTGAGGAAGCTCGCCAGCCGGGGGCCGAAGTCACGGGCCGGGTTGATCGCGTAGCCCGCGAGGGTGCCCCAGGCCATTCCGATGCCCACGACGACCAGGCCGATGATGAACGGGGCCAGGTTCGCGCCGGGCGGGGTGTTGAGCAGGTCCGTGATGGCCATGATCAGCAGCAGCAGAATGGCGGTGCCGATGATCTGGTCGCGGAACGCGCCCCACTCGTGGACCGGCAGGTTCGGGTTGCCGTTGGCGGGCAGTGTGGAGAACACGCCCTGGGTTTTGATGGTGTGGCCGGGGTCGGCCTTCGCCAGCGCATCCGTGTAGTTCCAGCGCACGATCAGCGCCGCCACGAAGGCACCGAGGGTCTGGGCCACCACATAAGGCGCTACCCTGCGCCACGGGAATCCCCTGAACGTGGCCAGGGCGACCGTCACCGCGGGGTTGAGGTGCGCGCCGCTCAGCCGTGCCGCGACGTAGACGCCCATGATGACGCCGATACCCCATGCCCACGCGATGCTGTCGTGGTTTCCCAGACCGCCCGGTGGCGTCGTGAGGGCGCCGCCTGCGACCACCTGGGCCACCACGCCGCACCCGAAGAGGATGAGAATCATTGTGCCGAGGAATTCGGCGGACATTTCGCCGATCAGCCCCGACTTAAGCCGCCCAACCATGGAAGCCTGCTTCCCGCCGGTCCAGGACCGGCCGTTGACCGCCGCCCGAGCCCTCCCTCACATCAGCATAGAATGATCAAGAGCGAATCGCATTAAAAGATAAATATCCCGCTTTGGTACCCCCTGTGATCGATGGATCGGTTGCGAGAGTCGAGGAGCCGTAGACCCCTCGGGGTCGGCGCGGACATGGTCGGCGCGGACGCGGGAGGCGTCAGGCGGGCACCGTGACGATGCCGAGAGGCTCGCTGGTCGGCTGTGGTGATCCGCCCGCGGGTTCGGCCGTGATTCCCACGGCGCTGACGTCGTCCAGGGGCCCTTGGAGCACCTGTGCGTGACCGCCGCCCGAGCCGGGAAGCAGGCCCGCCGGGCGAAGGCCGCCCGCTTTCGCGGCGTACCAGAGTTCGTAGACCTGATCGTTGCCGAGGCGGGGCAGGCCCGAGGCGATGAAGGCGGCCCGGCCCTGCGCGCGGGAGGCGACGACTGCGAGCGTGAGAACCCATCCCCGGGCGGTTCCGAGTTCCGGTCGATAGCGGCCCGCGGTCCGCCAGATCTCCACCATCACGTCCTGCGCCACCTCCTCGGCCTGCGCCTCGTCCCGCAGCACACGACAGATCAGACCCTTGACCGGCGGCGCGAGGGCGTCGTAGACATCGGCGAAGGCGTCATGGTCGCCCTCCGCGGCGCGCTTGAGCCGGGCGTCCAGCCACGCCTCCGCCGAGGGGTGCCGTCGCGAACCGTGTCCGTCCTGGCCGGTCCTGGGCATCGCTCACAGAATCCGTCCGTTGCTTCCTTCTCGCCCGGCCCGTCCGGCTCGACTCTCCGTCGCGGCGGCCTCCTCTGCAGCGTGACCGGACCGTTCCCGATGGGGTAAGCGCAGGTCGCCGTGCCGAGAATGCGGTTCCGACCGGCGCCGCCAGCGTCCGGAACCGCGCAGGCAACGGCCGTTGACACCGTGTATTCGTAGCCACCGTGCCCCGCGTATGGGCCGAGGGCGCCGCGAAGTCCCCGCGCCGGGTCATGGGCTCGGCGCCCACGGAACCGGCCCTGTCCGACTCCTCACGAAAAGTCGTATCAAAAACTTACTGGGGTCTATCCTCATACATACCTTTCTTCGCTCCGAATACCTTATGTCCCGCACATCGAGGGCCTTGGAACGTACCGACGGCTTCGGCGCGAACTCCCGTGACATCGGCTCCCGTTGCGCACGTCCATCACATTTCGAGGGAGGTAGTCCGATGAGCGCACGCCTCAGTGCCCGGCGCCTGCTCGCCGGTGCGGCCGCGACAGGCCTGCTGGCCGGCGGTGCCGCGTTGGGCCTGTCCGGTTCAGCCGCCGCGGCCGCGACACCTTCGCCCACGCCTTCGGTGACCGCTGACCACCATGGTCACCACGACCGCTGCGAGTGGAAGAGGGGCCACTGGGAGAACAAGTGGGTGCCCGGACACTGGGTCAAGAAGTGGGTCCATCACGACACCTGGCACCACGGCCATCACAGCCACGGCTGGATGCAGAAGTGGGTCTACGTTCCCGGCCACTGGGACCACGTATGGGTCAAGGCCCACTGGGACTGCCGACACCACCACCACTGAGTGCTCCGGTCGAGGCGTGAGGGCCGGGCGCGGTCACCCGCCCCCGGTCCGCCCTCGCCGGTTCTGCCGCCCGGATTGCAGCGGTGAGGGCACTGGAAACGCGGTGGAACAGGGTCGATCCCGTTGGTTAGGCTCGCCCGATGACCACACGCACTTTCCGTATCACCGTTCGCGGTGTCTTCGACGGGCTCGGCGCCGACCAGCGTGCCGAACTCCTGGCCCGCGCGTCAGAACATGACGTCCTGCAGGCCGCCTTCACCCCCGAGGGGCACCTCAGCTACGACCTGGCCGCCCGGCCGGCCTTCACCTTCCGCTTCCTGGACTCGGGGGAGGCGGAGGAGGACATCCTGGAGGCGGTCGAACGGGCCGAAACCGCCGCGACAGCCTGGCTGACCGAGCGCGGCTACGGTTTCAAGAGGCTCAAGTCCCAGGGTGAGGACCTGTCCCAGGCCCCCCTCGGCAAACGACAGCGGCGGGCCATCGCCCAGAA
The DNA here is from genome assembly GCF_055567635.1 of Streptomyces sp. NPDC026500. Taxonomy (NCBI): domain Bacteria; kingdom Bacillati; phylum Actinomycetota; class Actinomycetes; order Kitasatosporales; family Streptomycetaceae; genus Streptomyces; species Streptomyces sp. NPDC026500. The sequence goes on from NZ_JBVHQB010000013.1 coordinate 175,469, forward strand.
CACCCCCTGATCCCTCGTACTCCATGGGGTGCCTACGTTCCGAATATGCTTGAGTAGTCAAGGAGGTGTCAATGAGCAGGGGACTGGACGCGGCACTGCGCCTGGTGAGGGCCCAGGCCGCCCTGGTGAAGCGGTTCGACGCGAGCCTGGGCGGACTGCACGGGGTGAGCCTGGCCGACTTCACGATGCTGCTGCGTCTGTCCGAGGCCCCGGGTGACCGCATGCGCCGGGTGGATCTGGCCGAGGCGCTGGGGCTGACCGCCTCCGGTGTCACCCGGGGGCTCGTACCGCTGGAGCGCATCGGCCTGGTCAGGCGGGACGCGGACGCCCGTGACGCGCGGGTGGCCTATGCGGCGCTTACGGAGACCGGCAGGGAGCTGTTGGCGGACATGCTCGTCACGGCCGAACAGGTCGCCGAGGAGATCTTCGCCGAGCCGCCGTGGACCAAGGAGGAGGCGGCACAGCTCGCCGGCCTCCTCGGCCGCCTCGGCGGCACCGGGTTCGTCCGGCGCGAGCCCGGGCGCTCCTGAACCGTGCGGACGCCGGTCGCGGACGGGGCGTCCCGCTGAGCGGGCTGTCCGTTTCGGCCGGCCTGGGCGTCGGCCGGCCTGAGCGTCGGCCGGCCTGAGCGTGGGCCGGCCTGGGTGTCGGCCGGCGTGCGCGACGGCAGGCCCCTGCGACCGGCGTCCCGTGTGACCGGCGTCCCGCGCGGCGGCGATGCCGTGAGCGGGGGTCGCCCCGGGGGTAGGGGCGCCGGGGTGGGGGCGCTCCGAGTCCGCTGCTCCGAGGGGTTCACCCGGAGCAGCGGAGCCGCAGAAGCGGGCCCCTATGGGCGGCGGATCCGGTGACGCCTTGCCTGTCTCGTGACCTCGGCGCACGCTGGTGGCATGGGAGTTCGCGACGGGCCGACGCTCATCACCTCCGTCCAGCGGGCCTTCCGCCTGCTGGAGGCGGTGAGCGCCCACGAGAACGGCGCGCCCGCCAAACAGCTGGCACGCGAGACCGAGCTGCCTCTGGCCACCGCCTATCACCTGCTGCGGACCCTCGTCCACGACGGATACATACGCAAACTTGACGACGGTGGATTCATCCTGGGTGACAAGATGCAGACATTGCGGACCCAGGGCCGTGGGCAGGCGCTTCTCAGCCGCGTCCGCCCCACTCTCGCCGCTCTGCGTGACGAACTCGCGTCCGCCGCCTACCTCACCTTCTACGAGGAGGGCGAGATCAGGGTCGCCGAGATCGTCGACGGGCCCCGGGCGCCCCGGGTCGACCTGTGGGTCGGATTCGAGGACGCGGGGCACGCCACCGCGCTGGGCAAGTCCGTACTGCGCGAGCTGGACGAGGAATCCCGTAACGACTACCTCGCCCGGCACACCCTCGCGGACCTCACTCCGCGGACCATCACCAGCCGACCGGAACTGTTGCGGCGCCTGGCCTCGTCGCCCGTGGCCCCGGCCGTCACCGACCTGGAGGAGTACGCCCTCGGCACGGTCTGCGTCGCCGTCCCCGTCTACAGCGGGGACACGCTCGGCTCGCTCGGCGTCTCACTCCCCGCCGAACGGCTGCCCCGGCTCGAGGAAGTCCTGACGCGGCTGATCCCGACCGCAAACCGGGTGACCAGGAGCCTGTCGCTCACTATCTGAAATCTCTGTGCTTGTGGCGGACGCCTCGAACGTCTTTCCTGTATCAATCGGACATTTCAGTGATGAATCCAGGTGAGGACTGCGGACTAGCATGAGTCAGGCCCGAGAGCACGGTAGCGAGCACTGGCCGAAACAGACGTTCACGAACCGAGGAGTGGGTTCCGGGGCCGCGGTCCGCAAGCGCGCCGCGCACCTTGCCTTCGGCACGCCGGTGCTGCCTTTCCTGGTCGTCGGCGCCATCGTGCTCGTCGACCTGGCCGGCGGAGCGGGGGTGATCTGGCTGCCGTTGCTGGCCGCCGGACCCGCGCTGGCGGCCACCACCAGCCGGCCGTACGGCGTTCTCTGCGTCGGTCTTCTGGCCGCAGCGGTGAGCGCGATCCTCGGCACCCGGGACAGTGTCCCGGGCGGCGAGCTCGCGGCCGTCCTGTCCGCCCTGGCCGCCGTCACGCTGGCGAGTGCCCTGGCCAGCGCGCTGCGCTGGCGCCGGGAGCGAGTCCTCGCGGCCGTCCGCTCCGTGGCTGAGGCGGCCCAGCACGCCGTGCTCGCACCCATACCGTCGAGAGTCGGTCCGTTCCAGGTGGCCGTCCGCTACAGCGCCGCCGCGGCGGAGGCACGGATCGGCGGGGATCTCTACGCGCTGGTGCCCACACCGTACGGAGTCCGGATGATCATCGGCGATGTCCGCGGCAAGGGGCTGCCGGCCGTGGGTACGGCCGCACTCGTGCTCGGTGTCTTCCGCGAGGCCGCCTACGACGAGCCCGACCTTCTCGCCGTCGTCGGCAGGATCGAGCGGAGTCTGGCGCGGAACCTGGGGTACGACGACTTCGTGACCGCCGTGGTCGCCGGGTACCCGGAGCCGGGCCGGCTGGAGGTCGTCAACTGCGGACACGCTCCTCCGTTGCATGTCCGCGCGTCCGGGAGCGTCGCGTCGGTCGACCCCGTCAACCCCGCTCCGCCTCTCGGGCTGCGGGCTCTGACGGGGGAGACCCCGAGCCTCCAGGTGCTGCCGCTGGCCGATGGTGATCAGCTCCTGCTCTACACCGACGGGGTCACCGAGGCCCGCGACCACGGCCGCGAGTTCTACGCTCTCGCCGAAGGACTGGCACGGCATGTGTCCGACGAGCCGGCTTCCACCCTGGCCGCGCTCGACGCCGAGCTCCAGGCCCACGTGGGCGGCCGGCTGCACGACGACGCGGCCCTGCTCCTGCTCCGCAAGCCGGCCGTTCCCGACCCGGTAGAACCGGCGACCGCGGTCGGCGCGGGCAGTGACTCCGTCGCCATCACCGTCCCCGCCCCGCCCCGGCCGCCTGCCGCGGGCGCCGGTATCGGCTGTGGCCGGGGCACGGAGTAGCCCTTCGGGGTGTGTCACCTTCACCTGTGAGGTGCCCTGTTGCGCGGGACTGCCGATGCGCTTTCCGGTACGGGTCAGTGCCGGGCGAACTGGACCCGCGTCGGTTGCACGGTGTCGGGCCGCAGCGCGATTCCGCTGACGGTCAGACGTTCACCGTAGATGTCGGTGATCCTGATCGCGCCGCCGCATCCGCCGCCGTTGTCGGCGAGGAAGTAGTTGTAGTCGGTACGGGGCAGCTGCCGCCATCCGCTGGCGGTGCGAAGTTCGAGCCGGGCCACCGGATTCCGGTGGCCGATCACCTGGACCGCGCACCACCAGCGGCTGGACCCGGTCTTGTACCGGACCGCGATGGTGTCGGAGGTGCTGGGGCTCAGCAGCTTCCAGGTGATCGGGATCCGTCCGGCCGCCGGACTCGCGAGTCGGGCGAAGGCCTGTGCGCTGAGGTCGAGCTGCCCTGGAGCGCAGCCCACCGGGCATTCATTGGTGATCCGGACGGTGACGGTCGCGCCGTCGGCCGCGCGGACCACGACGTACGCTCCGCACGCCTTGGACGTCTCGTAGTCGGTGCGGTTCATCGCCGCGGTCATGAGGTCGTCGCTCGGGCCAAAGGAGCAGGCGCCGTCGCCGTTCCCGGCGTCGTAGGTGGTGGCCACTCCCCGGTAGCCGACCCCGGGGCGAATCCGTCCCGCCAACGAAGCCGTCGTGGAGACGGTCCCGGAACTGTGCGAGGCCGACGGCCGAGCCGGTGCGCTGGTGGCATCGGTGGCGGTCGGGGACACCGTCGAGCTCGGCGACCGTGTCGCCGTCGGGGACGCCGATCCGGCCGGAGCCCGCTCGTCAGGAGTCGCGGTCCCTTGGGCTCCGGCGACGGCCGAGGCCGCGGTGTGCCCGGCGTCGGCTCTGTGATCGGGGCGGAACGCCACGACAAGGCTGACGAGAGCACCCACCGCGATCAGCGCGATCGGGGTGACGGTCAACAGCCTGAGCCGGTGCCTGCGGCGCCGCGCGGCCTGCCTCGTTTCCTTCATGCGCATCCGTTCCGAGGATCGAGCCGATGGTGTGTCCATCAGCGGCCGCGGGACGCGAAAGGGTTGCCGCCCGATTCCGGCTGGCGCTGAACAGGGTGAGAATGTCCGAGGGCCGCGCCCACCCAACCACCCGTACGCCGGCCGTCCCTGTCTGCCGTGGGCGGTTCATGTCTACTACGGAAGACTCGTTGACGGGGTCATGTTGACCGTATGCGGCCGATCCGCTTCCGGCCCCAGGCCCGGCCCGGCACCTCGATGCGGCGATGGGTCAGCACGGACAGCGGCAGCAGCACGGCGAAGAACGCCGCCTCGAGTACGAGTTCGTCCCGCCGGTACCGTCCGATCACGCTGTCGCTCACCGCGAGCAGGACGGGATGCACCAGGTAGACCGAGTAGCTGATCGTTCCCAGTCCGGTCAGTACGCGTGGGAACCTCCGGCGGCGCAACGCCACACCGGCACCGAAGGTGAGTACGGCGAGGAGGAAGGCCGCGATCCAGCCGCGCCGTGCGAAATGCGCCCCGTCGCCGTGTCCGTACGCACTCCCGACGGCGCAGATCAGCACCACGACGGCCGTGCAGGCCGCGACGAGCCAGGTGCTCTCACCGCTTTCCGCCCGCTGGACGGCGGTGCCGAGGAACATCACGGCGAGGATCACGAGGCCTTCCCAGAGGGGAACGGTGCCGTTGAACGCGACCAGGACCAGCGCCAGCACGCCGCCCACCATGGCCCCGGACACGCGCAGTCCCGTTGACCCGGAACTCGCACAGCAGACGGCGACCACCAGGGCCGTCGAGGCGAGCGCGACCAGTGGGCCGGCGCCCACCGCGGCGGACAGCGCGGAGGGCGGTGGCACGAACCCCTCCGTCGCGCTCACGGCGGCCAGCATCCCCAGGACTACGGCCGCTCCAGCCGACCGCCGGTGCAGACGGACCGTGAAGAGGGCGACGACCAGCAGGTAGAAGGCCATCTCGTACGACAGTGTCCACAGGACGAGAACGACACTGGGCGTCCCCAGCAGTTCCTGCAGCAGGGTGAGATGAGCGACGGCCACCGTGAGGGGACTCCGCCCGGCGAAGCGAGCGTGCGTATCCGCGATGCCCAGCAGATCGAGTGCCACGACCGAGCCCACGACAGCGGCCCACAGGGGGTAGACGCGGAAGAACCGTCCGGTCCAGAAGGTCCGGACCCGGCCCCGGCGTTCGAGCGACGCGGGGATGACGTAGCCGCTCACGAGGAAGAACACCAGGACGCCGTACCGGCCGATGTTCACCTGGGACATCAACTGCTCCCGGGACCCCGCCATGAAGGCGTACGACGAGTGGTCGAGCGCCACGAGGAGTGCGGCGATGCCGCGCAACGCGTCCAGCCAGCCCAACCGGGGCGGACCGGTGGATCGGTCGGACGAGGGTGGACGCGACGGTGCGGAGAGCCGCCGCTCCAGCGGCGGAGGAACGGGACGCGCGGGTTCCATGGGTTCCCTGACTGGACCGAGTCGTGTGAGGGTGATGGGTTCGTCGGGACGGCCGTGAGGCGGGCATGCGGAGGAGGGCGGCCCGGTACGGCGGATCGCCGGAGTTCTGTGCGAGAGGCCTCCGCTCGCCCATCGAAGTGCGGCCGCGGGGCGGCACGGCACGGGACACGCCCTGATGAGGCGGCTTTCGCCGGGATTGACTACGCGGCGGTCAGGGGCCGCGCGTGTGCGTGGGGCAGGGCCGCCACCGTTTTCGGCCGGGCAAAGCCGAGCGCGCGCGACCGCCTCCCGGCGTCCTCGTGTGCCGGGATCCTTGATGCTTGTGCTCCGCGGTTCCTGCGCCTTCCGCGACGGCCGATCGGGCGGCGGAGCCCGAGGGCCAGTGGGGCGAGAACCCGGCGCTGTGCCGCCGACGGCCGTCTTGACGGGCCTGTTTCAGCCATCGTCTTCCTTCTGGCCGCCGGACGTTCGGTGTGGGTGCCGCGCTCCTGCGCTCGTAGGGTGCGCCGAACGTCGACGGACCGCACGTGGACGGGGGCAGACCGGTGGACCGTCCCGGCGATTGCTCCGTCGTCTGTGCGGTGGGTATGCGTTGGTTCCGAGGATGGGACAGAGTGTCGTCATGGGGCGCCTGTGGATGACGTGGTCGATCGAGGGAGTCGGGTCGGCCGGCCAGAACGTCGCTGACGTGGAAGCGGCCTGTCGTGCTCTGGTCGGCTCCGTCGAGCGGTCCCGGCGTGCCTTCGATGTGCCGGAGCCGTGGGAGGAGATCCGTGAGTCGGCGCTGATCGTCCAGGACCAGCTCCTGGGCTCGGGGCGCGAGATCCTCGATCAGGGCCGGGAGTGGACCTCGACCCTGAAGGGCGTGAGCATCATCCTGATTCCGCGCGACTGAACGGTCCGGACGCCGGGTCCGGCGTCCGGTTCCCCGTCCAGCCATCCGTGCGAGGACCCCGCTCACCCGCCCGGCCGGGCGCTCGGCCAGGCGGGAACCTCCCCTCCCGATTGCGCCGGAGCGTCAGGCGTCGGCCGCCACGGACACGAAGGCGCTCCCGTCCCGGAAGGCGGAGTGGTCGCCCAGACGGAGTACGTAGTCCCGGAGCCGGGGATGCGAGCCGAGGCTGTCGGTCGGCCCCAGCCGGGTGACCGCGACCCACACGTCCACGTCCGCGGCCGTCAGGTTGTCGCCCAACACATAGGGTTGCGTGGCGAGTTGGCAGTCCAGCAACTCCAGTGCGGCCGAGAGCTCCGAGGGCTGGGCGGACGGGGTGACGTCGCGGTCCAGCAGGTCGCGGAGGGCTTCGAGGTCGGCGCCGAGGGCCGGAGGGCACAGCGTGGACGGGTGCCCCGTGGTGTGACCGGAGAGCAGCCCCGCGAGATCGCGGAGGATGTCCGGCGTGTGGTTGCTGACGATGCGTCCACTCCATCGGTCGCACAGCGCGGGCGCCGTCAGCGGTCCGTCGTAGTGGTGCTCGGTGGCCTCGTAGGCACGGCGCAGTGAGGCAAAGGCGTCGGGTGTCGCGGCGGGGTGCGCCAGGAGGGTGGTGGCGACCGAGCCCCTCAGGCCGAGCAGGTCGAGGGTGATCGCGATGCGCAGCGAGAGCGGACAACTCTCCGACAGATACAGCTCGTAGCGGTGCGGTGCCGGGTAGAAGCCGCCGGCCACACCTACGCCGATACGGCTGTGGACGCGGTGGGGGAGCGTGGACGGTGTCGTCGCCACTTTGAGGCGACGGTCCGAGGGGAACGAGATCTGGTCGCAGGGGCGCGAGTTGGCTGTACCTGAAGTCCGCGAAGCTGTCTCGGGCATGACTCTCCCTTGGGGAACGAGGAAGCCACCGCCGCCTTGTGGGCACCAGCGGCCGAATGCGGATTGACTGCGCTTGTCGCACCGGTCCGGATCGAACGGACCGGTCGCGGATCAGTAAGCGCTGGAGACACGCAACAGATCGATGTGCAGGCGCCTCGTCAAACCGTTCCTGGGCAATTCCCACCGGTCCCGACTCCAGGGCTCGCGAGACGCGAGACCACGCTTGCCCCGCCGCATCGGCGGAACCCGGTCGTCACCCGGGGCACCCCGTCGCGGTGGAAGGGTTGCCTGTCAGCGGGCCGGGGCCGATGACCACAGGAGCGGGGCGAACCCGCACCGTGGGCGCTGACAATCGTGACCGTCCACGCCAGTCTCGATGTGCCCTGAGCTGCCGTCAAGACGGCCCGGTACGCGGTCTCAACTGGTGGTCACCCGCATTGACATTCTTTTCCGGGCAGGCCTAACGTGCGGCGCACAACGGATGCCTCAGGGCCGGAGAAGTGATGGTGAAGGCGATGCACGCAGCTGACGGGACGACCGCATGGCGGCGCCTCGGCCGCGATGTGCTGTGCGCCGACCGCTCCGTGGACCTGCTGCGCGTCAACAGCGCGCTGTGTACGGCCATGTGCCGCACCCTCAGCCAAGGCTGACGGCTCTTCTCCTGAATCTCTGACGACCACCGCTGTCGCGGTGTGCCCCTTCTCCGTCCAGCCCCCGTTCCACGTGCACCCGTGCGTAGATTCGCGCCGAGCCGTTCCGGCTCCCGCCTGCTGCTGCCGCTCGCCGTGGTCCGGGGTGTCCGCATCCGCTGGAGCTCTCCATGAGTCAATCTCCCGGCACAGCTGTGTCCTCCGGATCAGCACCGCTCGCCGAGGCGATCCCCCGTACCGACGTCCCCGCCTCACCCAAGCCTCTGGCGGCTCAGCGGGTCCTCCCGCTCCGGCGTCCCGGCCGCTGGATCGTCACGGCCGTCGTGCTCGTGCTGGTCGCCCAGATCGCCCACGGGCTGGTGACCAACCCCTTCTACCAGTGGGACCGTTTCCAGTACTGGTTCCTTCGCCCGACCATCCTCGACGGCCTGCTCATCACCCTTGAAGTCGCTCTCTACAGCGCCGTGTTGGGTCTTGTGGGCGGCATCCTGCTCGCTCTGGCCAGGCTCTCACCGAGCCCTGTGCTCCGCGCGGTGAGCTGGGTCTACACCTGGTTGTTCCGGTCGGTCCCGCTCATCGTGGTCCTGCTGTTCCTCTACAACTTCAGTGCGCTGTACCGGACGTTGAGCGTAGGCGTTCCGTTCGGCCCGGCCTTCTTCACCTTCGACGAGTCCCACCTGGCCTCCGACATGGCCGTCGCCGTCGTCGGACTGAGCCTGAACGAAGCGGCGTACGCCTCCGAAGTGGTGCGCGGCGGCCTCCTCTCCGTCGACCAGGGGCAGCACGAAGCGGCCTCCGCCCTGGGCCTGCCGAAGCGGTACCAGTTCGCGAAGATCGTCTTCCCGCAGGCGCTGCGCTCCATCACCCCCAACTACGTGAACCAGCTGATCGGCCTGATCAAGGGCACCTCACTGGTCTTCTACGTGTCACTGCTGGACCTGTTCGGCTCCGTGCAGAGCATGGGCAGCACGTATCCCGGCGACATCGTGCCGCTGCTCCTCGTGGCCAGCGCCTGGTATCTGATCCTCACGAGCGTCGTGTCCGTCATCCAGTTCTACGTCGAGCGGCACTACTCACGGGGCGCGCTGCGCACCCTGCCGCCGACCCCGTTGCAGAAGGTGCGGAACGGTCTGCGCGACGTGCGGGCCCGGGTCCGGAGGGAGACGGCGATATGAGCGGCGAGACGAATCGGACGACGCTGAGGACGCGGAGGGCCCGGGCGCTCCGGGCGACGGAGACGGCTTCGCCGCCCGAGAACGCCGGAGCGCTCGGGGCGGAGCCCGCCGCGGTCGAGGTGCACGACGTCCACAAGTGGTACGGAGCCCAACGGGTCCTGAACGGAGTGGAGTTGACCGTGCGACCCGGAGAGGTCACGGTCGTTCTCGGACCGTCCGGCTCCGGCAAGTCCGCTCTCCTGCGGGTGATCAACCACTTGGAGAAGCCCGAGATCGGCCATGTCAGCCTGAACGGCGAACTCATCGGCGTACGCAGAGTCGGTGAGCGTCTGAAGGAGCTCAGCGAGCGGGTCATCCTGGCCCAGCGCAGCCGGATCGGGTGCGTGTTCCAGAACTTCAACCTCTTCCCGCACCTGACCGTGCTGGACAACGTGGCCGCGGCTCCGGTGGCGACCGGGAAGCTTTCCAGGCCCGAGGCCCAGCAGCTGGCCCGCGATCTGCTCGCCCGCGTGGGGCTGGCCGACAAGTCCGGTGCCTATCCACGGCAGTTGTCGGGCGGACAGCAGCAGCGGGTGGCCATCGCCCGCGCCCTCGCCCTGCGGCCCGGGGTCATCCTCTTCGACGAGCCGACCTCGGCGCTCGACCCCGAACTGGTCGGCGAGGTGCTCACCGTCATCAAGGACCTGGCCGGCAGCGGCACCACCCTCGTCATCGTCACCCACGAGATCGGCTTCGCCCGTGAGATCGCCGACCGGGTCGTCTTCATGGACGGCGGCCGCATCGTCGAACAGGGTCCGCCCGCGCAGGTGTTGGACCATCCACAGCAGGAGCGAACCAAGGACTTCCTGAGCAAGGTCCTCTGACCCACCCGCCGACGGCGAACGGCGAGGCATCGGTCGCCACCGGCCTGCGCCCGCGACCGCCGACCCGCGTTCGGCGACGCGACGCGCGGCGCAGACCCCGGAACCCGCCATCCACTGTGCGCCCTCGCGCACGTCCACCCGATCTCGCGGCCCGCCGGGACCGCGCCCCCACACCCTCACCGCACACACCCGACAAGGACAGCCATGCGCACCCTCCCCCTGGACAGCAGAATTCTTCGCGGCGTCACCGCCACCGCGGCCGTCGCCTCCCTCGCCGCCGGGCTCGCCGCGTGCGGGGGTGACAGCGACGCGGCCACCCGGAGCCAGGGCGCCTCGGCCGGATCGGTCACCGTCGGCGCGCTGTCCAACGGCGCCGCCAAGGAGACCCAGTTGAAGGTGTCCGAGGTGAAGTCGATCAGCGCCGAACTGCCCAAGTCCATCGCCAAGAGCGGCACATTGCGGATCGGCGTCGGCGCCCTTCCCGCCGGATTCGCGCCCCTCGCGTACGTGGGCGGGGACCAGAAGACGCTCACCGGCGCCGAACCCGACCTCGGTCGGCTGGTGGCCGCGGTGCTCGGCCTCAAGCCGGAGGTCAAGAACTCGACCTGGGAGAACCTGTTCGTCGGCATCGACAGCGGCAAGGTCGACGTCGCCTTCTCCAACGTCACCGACACCGAGGAGCGCAAGAAGAGGTACGAGTTCGCCTCCTACCGGCAGGACAACCTCGGCTTCGAGGTGCAGAAGAAGAGCACCTGGAACTTCGACGACGACTACCGGAACCTGGCCGGCAGGACCGTCGCGGTGAGCGCCGGTACCAACCAGGAGAAGATCCTCCTTGAGTGGAAGGCGAAGCTCGCCAAGGAGGGCAAGCAGCTCAACGTCAAGTACTACCAGGACAGCAACGCCACGGCCCTGGCGCTGTCCAGCGGAAAGATCGACGTCTCCTTCGGCCCCAACCCCGGCATCGCGTACCACATCACCCAGACCGCCAAGACGCCGAATCCGACGCGCAACGCGGGGAAGTTCTCCGGTGCGGGCGAAACGCTCCAGGGTCTGATCGCGGCCACCGCGAAGAAGGACAGCGGGCTCGCCAAGCCGCTCGCCGACGCGATCAACCACTTGATCAAGAACGGCCAGTACGCCAAGTGGCTGGCCGCCTGGAACCTCTCCAACGAGGCCGTGGGCACGTCCCAGGTGAACCCGCCCGGCCTGCCGCTCGACAACTCCTGAACCAGCGCCCACCTCAGGGGACTCCGCCGCGCCGCGACGGAGTCCCCTGAGGCGCCCGCTGTCCCACGGACGTGTCCCGGTGCACGGCCCTCGAGGACCCCACCGACCGCCGCTCGTGGGACGACTTCGCCGCGTACGGGCAGCCGGAAGAAAGGGCACAGCCGTGCCGTTGTGCAGGTTCAGGAGCGCGTGGCACCCCTTCGGGTACCCGCGAGGCCGGGCGGACCAGGAACTCCGGAGCACCGGGTCGAAAGGGTGGAGGTGAGGCACATGCGTCGCGTGTCCCGCCGCCGTGTGCCGAGGCTGCTCCCGCCCCGCCGCCTGTACCTGTACGGCCGGCCGCACATCGATCTGCTGCGGGTCGCCGGCGCGCTCTGTCGCCCCTGACCCGTTCCCACGCAGCCGCGCCCCGCTCGCCGGGGCGGGCTTCCTCGTACGGTCGATCAGGAAGGCACCTCCCGTGTCCTCGTCACCCACACCCCTGCACCTCGCCGTCGCGCTGGACGGCGCGGGCTGGCACCCGGCCGCCTGGCGCGAGCCCGTGGCCCGCCCCCGTGAACTGCTGACCGCCGCCTACTGGACCGACCTGGTCACCGAGGCCGAGCGCGGTCTGCTCGACTTCGTGACCATCGAGGACGGACTCGGCCTCCAGTCATCGTCGCTCACCGGACCGGACGGCCGCACCGACCAGGTCCGCGGCCGCCTGGACGCCGTCCTCATCGCGTCGCGAATCGCGCCGCTGACCCGGCACATAGGCGTGGTTCCGACCGTGGTGGCCACACACACTGAGCCGTTCCACATATCGAAGGCGATCGCCACTCTCGACTATGTGAGTTCCGGCCGCGCGGGCCTACGCGTGCAGATCAGCGCACGCCAGAGCGAGGCCGCTCACTTCGGGCGCCGTACGTTCCCGCCCTTCCGGTTCGAGGACTACGACACCCCCGCGGTGCAGGAGGTGGTGACCGACCTGTTCGACGAGGCCGCCGACCACGTCGAGACCGTGCGCAGGCTCTGGGACAGCTGGGAGGACGACGCCGAGATCCGCGACGTCGCGACCGGCCGCTTCATCGACCGCGACAAGCTGCACTACATCGACTTCGAGGGCAGGCACTTCAGCGTCAAGGGCCCGTCCATCACTCCCCGGCCGCCCCAGGGACAGCCGCTCGTCACCGCCCTGGCCCACGCGACGATCCCGTACCGGCTGGTGGCCAGGGCCGCCGACGTCGCCTTCGTCACGCCGCGCGACGCCTCTCAGGCCCGTGCCATCGTCGACGAGATCCGCGCCGAGCAGACCGCGGTCGGCCGGGGAGAGGAGACCGTGCACCTCTTCGGGGACCTCCTGGTCTTCCTCGACGACGACCCCGGGGCCGCCGAGGCCCGCCGCGAGCGCCTGGACGCCCTCGCGGGCCGGCCGTACACCGGCGACGCCCGGATCTTCACCGGGACGGCCACCCAACTCGCTGATCTGCTACAGGAATTGGGCGAGTCGGGACTGTCCGGCTTCCGGCTGCGGCCCGCCGTCGTCGGGCACGACCTCCCGGCGATCACGCGCACTCTGGTGCCCGAACTCCAGCGCCGGGGTGTCTTCCGGAACGCCTACGAGGCCGACACCCTGCGCGGACTGCTCGGGCTCGCCCGCCCCGCGAACCGCTACTCACCCAAGTTCACCGAGCAGGGGTCAGCCAAATCCGCCCCGACCGCCTGAGCCGGAAGGACCCCCGACCATGAGCAAGCCGCTCAAGCAGATCCACCTCGCGGCGCACTTCCCCGGCGTCAACAACACCACCGTGTGGAGCGACCCCGAGGCCGGCAGCCACATCGAGTTCAGCTCCTTCGCACACTTCGCGCGCACCGCCGAGCGCGCCAAGTTCGACTTCCTGTTCCTCGCCGAAGGTCTGCGCCTGCGCGAACAGGGCGGAAAGATCTATGACTTGGACGTCGTAGGACGGCCCGACACCTTCACCGTCCTCGCCGCCCTCGCCGCCGTCACCGAACGGCTCGGCCTGACCGGCACCATCAACTCCACCTTCAACGAGCCCTACGAGGTGGCCCGTCAGTTCGCCAGCCTCGACCACCTCTCCGACGGGCGTGCCGCCTGGAACGTCGTCACCTCCTGGGACGCCTTCACCGGCGAGAACTTCCGCCGCGGCGGCTTCCTGCCCCAGGAGGAGCGCTACTCCCGGGCCAAGGAGTTCCTGACCACGGCGAACGAGCTCTTCGACTCCTGGCACGGGGACGAGATCGTCGCCGACCAGGAGACCGGCACCTTCCTCAGCGACGCCAAGGCCGGAGCCTTCGTCCACCAGGGGCAACACTTCGACATCGAGGGCCAGTTCAACGTCCCGCGCTCCCCGCAGGGCCGACCGGTGATCTTCCAGGCCGGTGACTCCGAGGAGGGCCGCGAGTTCGCCGCCGCGGGCGCCGACGCCATCTTCAGCCGCTACGCGACGCTCAAGGAGGGCCAGGCCTTCTACAGCGACGTCAAGGGACGCCTCGCCCGCTACGGCCGCCACCACGACCAGCTGCTGATCCTGCCCGCCGCGACCTTCGTGCTCGGCGACACCGACGCCGAGGCCGAGGAGCATGCCCGCGAGGTGCGGCGCGCCCAGGTCAGCGGCGCCACCGCCATCAAGCACCTGGAGTTCGTCTGGAACCGTGACCTGTCCTCGTACGACCCGGACGGCCCCCTGCCCGACATCGACCCGGACCTCGGCGAACACACCATCGCCCGCGGCCGCGCCCAGGTCCGGATGTACCGCGACCCGCTGGCCACCGCCCGGGAGTGGCGGGAGCGGGCGGCCGCCAACAACTGGTCCATCCGCGATCTCGTCATCGAGACCGGGAACCGGCAGGCCTTCGTCGGCAGCCCGGCCACGGTCGCCGAGACCATCAACGACTTCGTCCAGGCCGACGCCTCCGACGGCTTCATCCTCGTCCCGCACATCACGCCGGGCGGCCTGGACTCCTTCGCGGACACCGTCGTCCCGCTCCTCCAGGAACGGGGCGTTTACCGCACCGACTACGAGGGCAGCACCCTGCGCGACCACCTCGGCCTGGCCCACCCCGACGCCGATACGTCCGCCGAACGGGCGGCGTCATGAAGTTCCTGGCGATCACCCTGATCGTGCACGCCCCCCACCCGGTCACCGGAATCCAGAAACCGACCAACGACCGCTTCCGTGAGGTCATCGACAACGCGCTGCTCGCCGAGGAACTGGGCTTCGACGGCTTCGGGGTGGGGGAACGGCACGAGCGTCCGTTCATCTCCTCCTCGCCGCCGGTGGTCCTCAGCCACATCGCCGCACTCACCTCAAGGATCCGGCTGTTCACCGCGGTCACCACGCTCAGCCTTCTCGACCCGGTGCGCGCGTACGAGGACTACGCGACGCTCGATCATCTGTCCGGCGGACGCCTGGAGCTGATCGTCGGCAAGGGGAACGGCGCCGCACAGCGGGAGCTGTTCAAGGTCACCACCGAGGACCAGTGGGACCGCAACGCCGAGAGCTACGAGGTGTTCCGCAGGATCTGGCGGCAGGACAAGGTCACCGCGGCGACCCGGTTCCGTCCGGAACTCAAGGACGCGGAGGTGTGGCCCCGACCCCTCCAGCAGCCCGTCCGGGTCTGGCACGGCAGCGCCACCAGCAAGGAGTCGGTCGATCTGGCCGCCCGTCACGGCGACCCGCTCTCCTCCGCCAACGTCACCAACCCGATAGAGCCGTATGCCGAGTTGATCCGCCACTACCGCGAGCGCTGGGAGTACTACGGCCACGATCCGGCCGGCATCGCGGTCGGCGCCGGGACGGCCGGCATCTACGCGGCCCGGACCTCCCAAGAGGCGCTCACCGCCTACCGGCCCGTCTTCGAGGGAAACCTCGCGTTCCAGAAGCGGCTCGGCCTCGCACCGGTGTTCACGACGCTGGAGGACTTCGTGGAACGCAGCTCGGCACTGATCGGCAGCCCCCAGCAGATCATCGACAAGGTGCACCGCTATCACGAACAGTTCGGGCACAGAGTCCTCCATCTGCACGCCGACGCCGGAGGACTGACCAACCGTCAGCACCGGGACTCACTGGAACTCTTCCAGTCCGCCGTCGCGCCGGTGCTGCGCCGAGAGATCCCCGACCCGCCGTTCCCGTGGGCGCCCGTCCTCTCACCGCCCGTGCCCGAACCCGTGCCCGCCGACCACTGAGGAGCCCTGACCCGCCATGTCCGACATCCCCCTCGGCGTTCTCGACCTGGTCCCGATCTCGTCCGGTTCCACCGCCACCGAGGCGCTGCACAACTCCATCGACCTGGCCCGCAGGGCCGAGGACCTCGGGTACGCCCGCTACTGGTTCGCCGAACACCACCTCAATCCGGGCGTGGCCGGTACCTCGCCCGCGGTCGTCCTCGCCCTGACGGCATCCGCGACCTCGACGATCCGGCTCGGCTCCGGCGCCGTACAACTGGGCCACCGCACCGCCCTGTCCACGGTCGAGGAGTTCGGTCTGATCGACGCCCTGCACCCCGGCCGTCTCGACCTGGGCCTCGGTCGCTCCGGCGGCCGGCCTCCTGGCGGGCCCGCCACGCCGCTGCCGACCGCGACGCCCGTCGTCGACGGCCGCACGCCCAACGGGCTGCGCATTCCGCCCCGTTTCTCGTTCGAGCATCTGCTCGGCTCACCACGGGTCGCCCTGCAGCGCACTCTCCTCCAGCAGCCGAACGCCCAGTCGCAGGACTACGGCGAGCAGATCGACGACATTCTCGCGCTGCTCGCCGGCACCTACCGATCGGCGGAGGGGGTCGAGGCGCATGCCGTACCGGGCGAGGGCGCGGACGTGGAACTGTGGATCCTGGGCAGCAGCGGCGGCCAGAGCGCCGAGGTCGCCGGCCGCAACGGGCTCCGGTTCGCGGCGAATTACCACGTCAGTCCGGCCACCGTGCTGGAGGCGGCGGAGGGCTACCGGGCCGCGTTCCATCCGTCCGACGTCCTCGACAAGCCGTACGTCAGCGTGTCGGCGGACGTCGTGGTCGCCGAGGACGACGACACCGCCCGCGAACTCGCCACCGGATACGGCCTCTGGGTCCGCAGCATCCGTAACGCGGAGGGAGCCATCCGGTTCCCGACCCCGGACGAGGCGCGCGCCCACGTCTGGTCCGACACGGACCGCGCGCTGGTCCAGGACCGCCTCGACACCCAGTTCGTCGGCTCGCCGGGACGGGTGGCCGACCAGCTGGCGCAGCTCCAGGAGGCCACGGGCGCCGACGAGTTGCTGATCACCACGATCACGCACGGCCACGCGGACCGCGTGAAGTCGTACGAGCTGCTGGCCGAGGAATGGCGTACGAGGTGAACCGGCTTCAGGTGAACCGGCTCTGCGCACCTCACCCGGTGACTACACGCCGTTCGGCCGCGCGTCACGGCGAAGCGGTTCGCCACCGCCCCGGGGTACCCGCTGGCGTACCGCCCGCACCCGCACGGGGGCCACGATCCTCGATGGGTACCGTAGCGAGAAGATCGTCGTGACCTGCGAAATTCGCCGGACCCCGGAAGGAACCAACGAGATCATGCGCGTCATCGTGGCCCAGGGCCTGACGGAGGCTGTCGGATGACCGGCACCGAGGCACCCGGCGCCGAGGAAGCCGTCCTGCTGCACACCGACGGACGGGCCGCCCACCTCACCCTCAACCGGCCGAAGGCCCTGAACGCCCTGAACCACACGATGGTGCGCCTGATCGACCGAGCCCTCGCCGCCTGGGAACACGACCCGGCCGTCGAGACGGTGGTCATCACAGGCGCCGGAGAGCGCGGACTCTGCGCGGGCGGCGACATCCGGTTCGTGCACGACGACGCGCGCGACGGGGACGGCACCGCGTCCGCCGCGTTCTGGCGCGACGAGTACCACCTCAACGCCCGCATCGCCCGCTACCCCAAGCCGTACGTCGCGGTCATGGACGGCATCGTCATGGGCGGCGGCGTCGGCGTCTCCGCGCACGGCAGCGTCCGGGTCGTCACCGAGCGCTCACGCATCGCCATGCCCGAGACCGGCATCGGCTTCGTCCCCGACGTCGGCGGCACCCGTCTGCTCGCCCTCGCCGCGGGTGAACTGGGCACCCATCTCGCCCTGACGGGTGCCTCGATCGGCGCAGGCGACGCTCTGCTGTGCGGCCTCGCCGACCACTACCTGCCGTCCTCGTCGATCCGCCAGTTCGTTGCCGACCTCGCTGCTCTCCCGGTACAAGAGGCTCTGGCCCGTCATGTGCAGCCGTCGCCTCCTGCCGAGCTCGCCGAGCGGCGGGAGTGGATCGACGCCTGCTACGCGGCCGACACGGTCGAGGAGATCGTCCAGCGGCTGCTCGCGGTCGGGGATCCGGCGGCGAAGGAGACGGCGGAGATCCTGCTCGGCAACTCGCCCACCGCGTTGAAGGTCACGCTGGCCGCCCTGCGCCGTGCCCGGCGGCTCGGTTCGCTGGAGCGCGTTCTGGACCAGGAGTACCGCGTCTCCTGCGCCGCCCTGTCCGCCCCCGACCTGGTCGAGGGCATCCGGGCCCAGATCATCGACAAGGACCGCGACCCGCACTGGTCCCCGGCCACCCTCGCCGAGGTCACCGACGCCGACGTCGAGCGCTTCTTCGCGTCCCTGGGAGAGCGGGAACTCGGGCTCGCCGACCCGGGAACGGCGATACAGAGGGACTGAGTTCGGCGAGCGGGCGCGTCGCATTCACCCGACCCGGGCACACGGGCCGAACCCGTCCCGCGTGCCGAGCGCGCACCGAACTCCGCCCGCAGACGGTTCAGTTGTACGCCGCGAACGTCCAACCTCGTGCGTCGCCCACGGCCGAACGCGGCGGAGTCACCGGGCACTTCTTCGGGCTTCGTCCGAAACGGCACCGGTGACCCGCCGTTCACACAGGACCCGCCACCTGGGACGAGAGGAAGATCACCCCAGGTGGTGCGGTCTTGGCCAGGTAGTCACCACGCGGTACGGTCGGTCCGATATTGATGACGTCAAGACGGAAGCCGGCGGAAATCCGGCACGGTCGCGCCACTGTGAACGAGACGCTCCAGCCACGCTGGGCGCCGCGTGAGTCAGACCCGTAGGCGTCATCCTGTGCACCACCGAGATGGGACGCGAACTCCCGAGGAGGTCCTGCCATGGCGCAGACCGTCGCCCAGCCGACAGCCACCACCCCCGCACTTCCCGCCAAGCTGCCGCTGACCGCGATAGCACCCTGGGCGGTCTTCTTCGGCATCCTGATGCTGGTCCTGCTGTACTTCGTCGGCGCCGAACAGGGCGCCACCTCCGTCGTCTCCGGCGAGGACGTCCACGAGTGGGTGCACGACGCCCGCCACCTGCTCGGTTTCCCCTGCCACTGACGCGAGGGACGGCACACGCTCATGAACTCCGCAACGGTAAGAAACCTGCTCGTGCGAGGCATGCTCGCCGGTCTCGCGGCCGGTGTACTCGCCCTGGTCGTCGCCTACTTGCTCGGTGAACCGACCGTCGACAGCGCGATCGGCTTCGAGGAGGCTCACGCTCCCGCGCACGGGCACGAGGTCGAACTCGTCTCCCGCAGCCTCCAGTCCACCGCCGGCCTCGCCACCGGTGTCCTGATCTACGGCATCTCCTTCGGCGGCATCGCCGCGCTCGCCTACTGCTTCGCACTCGGCCGCGTGGGCCGCTTCGGCCCCCGCGCGACCGCGCTCCTGCTGTCGGTGACCGCGCTCCTCGCCGTGTACGTCGTCCCGTTCCTGAAGTACCCGGCCAATCCGCCGTCGGTCGGCGACCCCGCCACCATCGGCAAGCGGACCACGCTGTACTTCCTGATGATGGTCCTCAGCGTGCTCCTGGCGATCGGCGCCACCATCCTCGGCAAGCGCCTCGCGCCCCGTCTGGGTACCTGGTACGCCACCGTGCTCGCGGTGGCCGCCTTCGCCGTCGTGATCGGCCTGGCCTACGCGTTCCTGCCCGTGGTCAACGAGGTGCCGGGGGACTTCCCGGCCACCCTCTTGTGGCGGTTCAGGCTCTCCGCCCTGGCCATCCAGACCGTCCTGTGGGGCGGATTCGGCCTCGTCTTCGGCGAGTTGGCCGAGCGCATGCTCAACCCCAGGCCCGCGACGGTCCCGTCCGGGCGGTCGGTTCCGGCCGCACACTGAATTCTTCGCGAAGCGAGAGGCCCCTCGGATCCGTCCGAGGGGCCTCTCGTGCTGTGCGTGCCGGGAAGGCGTGACGCAGAACCGTCGATGACCTGTCGGCTCCGCCGTCCGAGCGGCTAGGAACCCGCGCCGCCGAACACCTTCAGAATGCGCTCCGCCGCGAGCGTGGCCGTCAACCCGCCCTCCCGTACCTGCCGTTCGAGGTCGGGGGCGATGGCCCGTACGGCCTGATCGGCGTGCAGGCGGCCGAGGAGTTCGTCGCGGACCATCGTCCAGGTCCAGTCGACCTGCTGGTCACGGCGCTTGTCGGCGAGACGGCCGGTCGAGTCGAGAAGAGTGCGGTGCTGTTCCAGACGATCCCAGACGGCGTCCAGCCCGGCCGACTCGCGGGCGCTGCAACTCAGCACCGGAGGCGTCCAGGCCGCGTCCTTGCCGTGCATCAGCCGCAGGGCGCCTGCCAGTTCACGCGCCGCGGACTGCGCGTCGCGCGTGTGCGGGCCGTCCGCCTTGTTGACGGCGATCACGTCGGCCAGCTCCAGGACACCCTTCTTGATGCCCTGCAACTGATCTCCGGTGCGCGCCAGCGTCAACAGCAGGAAGGAGTCGACCATGTTCGCGACCGCGGTCTCCGACTGGCCGACCCCGACCGTCTCCACCAGCACCACGTCGTAGCCGGCGGCTTCCATCACGACGATCGACTCGCGGGTCGCCTTGGCCACCCCGCCGAGCGTGCCCGCGGTGGGGGAGGGGCGGATGAAGGCCGCCGGGTCCACGGCGAGGCGCTCCATGCGGGTCTTGTCGCCGAGGATCGAGCCGCCGGTACGGCTGGAGGACGGGTCGACGGCGAGCACCGCGACCCGGTACCCGAGCGAGGTCAGCATCGTGCCGAACGCGTCGATGAACGTCGACTTGCCCACGCCCGGCACCCCGCTGATGCCGATCCGCCGCGCCTTCCCGCTGTGCGGGAGCAGTTCGGTCAGCAACTCCTGTGCCAGCGCCCGGTGCTGGGGCCGGGTGGACTCGACGAGCGTGATGGCACGGGCGACCAGCGCCCGCTTCCCGTCGAGCACACCCTTGACGTAGGTGTCGAGTTCGATCACAGGGCGTGCCCGAGGTCGGCAGAGAGCCGCTGGACGAGGTCGTAGGCCGCGTCCGGGATCACCGTCCCGGGCGGGAACACGGCCGCCGCGCCCATCTCCAGCAGGGTCGGCACGTCCTGCGGCGGGATCACCCCGCCGACCACGACCATGATGTCCTCGCGGCCCTCCGCCGCCAGTTCCTCGCGCAGCGCCGGTACGAGGGTGAGGTGCCCCGCGGCCAGCGACGAGACGCCCACGATGTGCACGTCCGCCTCCACCGCCTGGCGTGCCACCTCGCCCGGCGTCTGGAACAGCGGGCCGACGTCCACGTCGAAGCCGAGGTCGGCGAAGGCGGTCGCGATCACCTTCTGGCCGCGGTCGTGACCGTCCTGGCCCATCTTGGCGACCAGGATGCGCGGGCGCCGGCCCTCGGCCTCCTCGAACGCGTCCACCAGGGTGCGGGTGCGGTCCACGGACGGGGACTCCCCTGCTTCGTTGCGGTACACGCCGGAGATCGTACGGATCTGGCCCGCGTGCCGCCCGTACACCTTCTCCAGGGCGTCGGAGATCTCCCCGACGGTGGCCATCGCGCGGGCCGCGCGCACCGCCAGTTCCAGCAGGTTGCCCTCGCCGCCCGCAGCTCGCGTCAGGTCGTCCAGCGCGTCCTGGCACGCCCGCTCGTCGCGCTCCGCGCGCAGCCGCCGCAGCTTCTCGATCTGCTGCGTGCGTACGGAGGAGTTGTCGACCTTGAGGACGTCGATCTTCTCGTCGGTCTCCACGCGGTACTTGTTGACGCCGATGACCGGCTGGCGGCCGGAGTCGATGCGGGCCTGGGTGCGGGCCGCCGCCTCCTCGATCCGGAGCTTGGGGATGCCGGCGTCGATGGCCTGCGCCATGCCGCCCGCCGCCTCGACCTCCTCGATGTGCTGCCAGGCCCGGCGGGCGAGGTCGTGCGTCAGCTTCTCGATGTACGCGCTGCCGCCCCACGGGTCGATGACCCGGGTCGTACCGGACTCCTGCTGCAGCAGCAGCTGCGTGTTGCGGGCGATCCGCGCGGAGAAGTCGGTGGGCAGGGCGAGGGCCTCGTCCAGGGCGTTGGTGTGCAGCGACTGGGTGTGGCCCTGGGTGGCGGCCATGGCCTCCACGCACGTACGCGTCACGTTGTTGAACACGTCCTGCGCGGTCAGCGACCAGCCGGAGGTCTGTGAATGCGTGCGCAGGGAAAGGGACTTGGCGTTCTGCGGGTCGAACTGCTTCACCAGCTTCGCCCACAGCAGGCGCGCCGCCCGCAGCTTGGCGACCTCCATGAAGAAGTTCATGCCGATCGCCCAGAAGAACGAGAGCCGCGGCGCGAACGCGTCCACGTCGAGCCCCGCCTCGCGGCCCGCCCGGATGTACTCGACGCCGTCCGCGAGCGTGTACGCCAGCTCCAGGTCGGCCGTCGCGCCCGCCTCCTGGATGTGATACCCGGAGATGGAGATGGAGTTGTAGCGCGGCATCCGCTGCGAGGTGTACGCGAAGATGTCGGAGATGATCCGCATCGACGGCTTCGGCGGATAGATGTAGGTGTTGCGGACCATGAACTCCTTGAGGATGTCGTTCTGGATGGTCCCGGCCAGCTTCTCGGGCGGCACGCCCTGTTCCTCGGCCGCCACGATGTACAGCGCGAGGACGGGCAGCACGGCGCCGTTCATCGTCATCGACACGGTCATCTTGTCCAGCGGGATGCCGTCGAAGAGCTGCCGCATGTCGTAGATGGAGTCGATGGCCACGCCCGCCATGCCGACGTCGCCCGTCACGCGCGGGTGGTCGCTGTCGTAACCCCGGTGCGTGGGCAGGTCGAAGGCGATCGACAGGCCCTTCTGACCGGCCGCCAGGTTGCGGCGGTAGAAGGCGTTGGACTCCTCGGCCGTGGAGAAGCCCGCGTACTGGCGGATCGTCCAGGGCTGGTTGACGTACATCGTCGGGTACGGGCCGCGCAGATACGGAGCCATGCCCGGGTACGTGTCCAGGAAGTCGAGGCCTTCCGTGTCACGGCCGGTGTACAGCGGCTTGACCGCGATGCCCTCCGGGGTCTCCCAGAACGCCTCGCTCCCGCCGGTGGCCTTCTGTGCGGCGGCACTCCACTCGTCGGCGCTGCCTTCGGTGGTGGGCGTCCCCAGTTCGATTCCGGAGAAGTCGGGGATTCCCATCAGGACACTCCCATGCGGTCGAGGGTGGCGGAGAGGACGGCGACGGCGTCGCAGCCCGCGAAGACATAGGCGTCGACACCGGCGTACTGACCGGGGCGGCCGGCCAGGAACACATGCCGGGCGCCGGCCGCCGCGAGGGCTTCGGCCGTGGTCGCGGCCTGCTCCTCGTACAGGGCGTCACTGGAGCACAGACAGGCCTCGGTGGCGCCGCTGTCCTCGAACGTGCCGTCCGTGACCGGCTCGATGCCACCGGCCTGGAACAGGTTCGCGACGAACGTCGACCGAGCGGTGTGCGCGGCGGCGGGGCCGATCGTGGCCAGGTAGATCCGGGGACGGGTCCCGGTGGCGGCGAGGTGCGCGTCGGAGCGGGCCCGCAGCTCCTCGTACGCCTCGTCGCGCCGCACCCGCGGCAGGCCGCCGGACGGCGCCTCGGGAGCGGGTTCACGCTCCACCGGGCGCTCGGCCAGATGCGGGAACTCGCTGACGCCGGTGATCGGTTCGCGCCGCTTGGCGAGCTTCGCCGAGCGCGCCGCCCAGGTGTCCGCCAGGTCCTGGCGCAGCCGGCCCGAGCGCAACGCCGCGGCCTGGCCGCCCGTCTGCTCGATCCCCTGGAAGAACTCCCAGCCCGCGTGGGCGAGTTCGTCAGTGAGCTTCTCCACGTACCAGGAGCCGCCCGCCGGGTCGATCACCCGGGACAGGTGCGACTCCTCGATGAGGATCGTCGAGGTGTTGCGGGCGATGCGCCGCGCGAAGGCGTCCGGCAGGCCGAGAGCGTGGTCGAACGGGAGGACGGTGACGGAGTCGGCGCCGCCGACCCCGGCCGCGAGCGTCGCGATGGTCGTGCGCAGCATGTTCACCCACGGGTCGCGGCGCGACATCATCACCGGCGAGGTCACGGCGTGCTGCACCTGGGCACCCGCGCCCGGCGCCCCGCACACCTCGGCGACCCGCGCCCACAGTCTGCGCGCCGCCCGCAGCTTGGCGATCGTCAGGAACTGGTCGGCGGTCGCGGCGTACCGGAACTCGAGCTGCGCACAAGCCTGTTCGACGGACAGACCCGCTTCGGTCAGCTCCCGCAGACAGGCGACACCGGTCGCCAGTGAGGCGCCCAGCTCCTGCGCGGCCGAGCCGCCGGCCTCGTGGTACGGCAGCGCGTCCACGGTCAGCGCCCGCAGTCCTGGGTACTCCTCGGTGCACCGCAGGGCGAGCGGGACGATCGACGTGAAGTCCATCGCGGTCCCGGTGCGGGCCTCGTGGCCGAGCGGGTCCGCGCCGAGGTTGCCGCGCACGGCGCTCGGAGCGATGCCCCGTTCCTCGTACAGCCGCAGCAACTCCCGGGCCGCCGCCTCGACGTCACGTCCCGCGTCGAGGACGACGGGCGCCAGGTCGAGGAAGACGCCGTCGAGGACGCCTTCGAGCGAGGAGACCGGAATGCCGCCCTCGCCGACGGCGAGCCACAGCGAGGTGACGCCGTTCTCCAGGTCACCGAGCACCAGGGCGTTGTCGGTTGCTGTGTGCCGCTGCCGTACGTCCCAGCCGCCGGCGGTGTTGCCCTCGGGCCGGCTTCCCCGGACGAAGGGGGCGAATCCGGGGAAACCGGGTTCGGCTGCTGTGTCGTGCGCGGTGTACAGGGGCCTGGTGGCGAGCCCGTCCTCGAGCGAGGTGGACAGCGCGGCTTCGGCTGTCGCGCTCGAGACCTCCTTGCCCGATTTGCGCAGCACGCCTTCTACCAGGAGCTGCCACTGGTCATGGGTCGCGGAAGGGAACTCGGCGGCCAGCGCGAGCCCGTCATTGGGCAGGACTGTCATGCTCGGATGCTAGGTCAGAGTCCTGGAGCGACAGCAGAGGCAAAGCCTGTGACCTTGACCTCTTGCTGTCGGTGATCCAGATCTCAGGCGCCTGAACGACGCCCTTGGACCGCTCTGGCAGGGTGAACCGATGCGAATACCCAGGCAGGCAGCCAGAGTCGCGGTACTGGACCCGGCGGGGGCGGTCTTCATGTTCCGGCACTGCTGGCTGCCGTACGACGCGAAGGCCCACCGGCCGTGCCCGTCGACCTCGGTCTCGCCACGAACGGGCCCGCCGGCACATCGCCCTGACCGCGGCGCCGACAGCCCCCGATGGGCGGGAAGCCCGCGCACCTGCCTCGGTGAGCCGCCGACGCGCAGCTGGTCAGTACACGTCGCGGACGTACCGCCTCTCGGCCGCGAGCTGCTTGAGGTACGCGGCCGCTCCGTCGGCGCTGTGGCCGCCGTGGGTGGTGGCGATGTCCCGGAGGGCTCGGTCGACGTCCTTGGCCATGCGGGAGGCGTCGCCGCACACGTAGAAGTGCGCTCCCTCCTGGAGCCAGGACCACAGTTGCGGGCCGTGCTCGCGCATCCGGTCCTGGACATAGACCTTGGCGCGCTGGTCGCGGGAGAAGGCGGTGTCGAGTCGGGTGAGCGTGCCGTCGGTGAGGAAGTCGGTCAGCTCGTCCTCGTAGTAGAAGTCGGTGGCCCGGTGCTGTTCGCCGAAGAACAGCCAGTTGGGCGCGCGGTGACCGAGGGCGCGGCGCTCGTGCAGGAAGCCGATGAAGGGGGCGACTCCGGTGCCGGGGCCCACCATGACCATGGGCGTGGCGGGGTCGGCCGGTGGCCGGAACCTCGGGGCGGGCTGGACGAAGACCGGTACAGGTGTGCCGGGGGCCGCGTCGGCGAGAAAGGGCGAGCAGACGCCCTGGCGCGGTCGGCCGTCCGGGTTCTCGTACCGGACGACGGAGACCGTCAGCGAGACGAGGTGGGGATCGGTCAGCGGGCTGGACGAAATGGAGTACAGACGGGGCTGGAGCGGCTTCAATACCTCGGCCCACTCCTGGGCGTCGGCCCGGACGGGGTGTTCGGCGATGACGTCGACGGCCTGGCGGCCCCAGGACCACTTGGCCAGCTCGTCCTTGTTGTCGGGACGCAGGAGCTTCTTCAATACTCGGTCGCGGGTGCGTTCGGCGACGAAGCGCAGCAGGTCGGGGGTGATCCGGGTGATGTCCAGACACCGGTGCAGGGCGTCGTGAAAGGGGATTTCTCCCGTTCCGCTCAGGTTCACGGGGCTGTCCGGTGCGAGGCCGGTGGTGGCCAGCCATTCCGCGACGAGGTCCGGAGAGTTGACGGGACGTACGCCGAGAGCGTCGCCGGCCCGGTGGACGAGCGGGGTCTCGCTGTCGCGGGTGTCGAAGGTGAAGCGCCGGACCTCCTTGCCCGCTCCGGGAAGACTGAGCAATCGGTTGCCGACCAGGCGGGTGGTGACGGGGGCTGCCTTCTTCGTCGGGGGAGCGGGCGGTGGTGGCGCCAGGGGGGCGGACGATCGCCCCGGGGCAGCGGCCGAGGCGGTGGGCGCGGGCTTCGGGACCGTTGCCGGGCCGTCGGTCAGTGAGGTGAGGACCTGGTCGAGCCACGCCATGGCCGAGGGCTCGTAGTCGGGCTCGCAGTCCGTGCGCGGGGCGAGCCGTACGGCGCCCAGTTCGTCGAGGCGCTGGTCCAGACGGCGGCCGTGGCCGCAGAAGTCGTCGTACGAGGAGTCGCCGAACGCGAGGACCGCGTAGCGGACGCCGTCCAGGCGCGGTGTGTCGGGCGCGGCCAGGGCGTCCCAGAACCCGGAACCGTTGTCGGGGGCGTCGCCGTCACCGAACGTGCTGGTGATCAGGAGGATGTCGGCGCCGTTGGGCAGTTCCCCCGGGTGGGCGTCGTCCATGCCGACCAGGGTGGCCTTGTGCCCGGTTGCGGTGAGCCGCTCGGCGGCGGCCGTGGCGAACTCCTCCGCGTTGCCGGTCTGCGAGGCCCACAGAACGACGACCTCCCGGACCGGGGTGGCAGGTGCCCCGGCCGGGGGCGGCGTTCCTGGAGCAGACCGGGAGTACATGCCGGCCAGCACACCGTTCACCCAAAGCGCGTGCTCGGGGCTGAAGGGTGCGCCCGGCGGCAGCACCGGCACGCCGGGAGCGCCCGATTCGATGCCGGCGAGGAAACCGATCAGGTACCGGCGCTCGTGCTCGGCCAGGACCGGCGGTGGAGCGGGCTCGAACCCGAAAACGCTCGCGGGTCCCGCGGAAAGGGCGGCCGCCGTGGTCGGCCCCCCGGACGCTGCGGCCACCGCGACTCCGGCGTCCTCGGCGGCACCGCCCACGGCCGGCGCCGTCACCGTCACCGGCGTCGCCACCTTCGTCAGGGACACCGCGCAGACCTTGAACTCCGGCTGGAAGGACAGCGGATCGACGGCGTCGCTCGTGACGGCGTTGACGCTCAGGTATTCGCCGAACAGATCGTTCCAGTGGAAGGGCGCGAAACAGCAGCCGGGCCGAACCCGGTCGGTCACCACGGCGGGCAGCACAGCCCGGCCGCGCCGCGAGGCGACCTCCACCGAATCGCCGTCGGCGATCCCGAGCGCCGCGGCGTCGTCCGGGTGCAGCTCCACGAAGGGCCCGGGGTTGAGCTTGTTGAGCTTGGCGACCCTGCCCGTCTTGGTGAGGGTGTGCCACTGGTGCTGCAACCGGCCCGTGTTCAGGACGTACGTGTAGTCGTCGTCGGGCATCTCGGCGGCGGGAGTGTGCGGACGGGCGTAGAACACCGCGCGGCCGCTCGCCGTGGGGAAGACAGGACCTACGCCGTCCGCGTCCAGGTAGCGGATCGGGTTGCGGTCGGGGCCGTCCTCGTGCGCCGCGGGCCACTGCACCGGGGTGGACCGCAGCCGGTCATAGGTGACGCCCCGCAGGTCGTAGCCGGTCTTCGGGTTGTGGGCGCGCTTGATCTCCTCGAAGACCTCCTCCGCGCTGTCGTACGAGAAGCCCCGCTCGTACCCCATCGCGCGGGCGACCGCGGCGATGATCCGCCAGTCCGCCATCGCCTCACCGGGCGGCTCCACCGCGGGCCGTGCGAGGGTGACATTGCGCTCGCTGTTGACGAGGACACCCTCGGTCTCGGTCCACAGCGCTGCCGGCAGGACGACATCCGCGTACGCGTTGGTCTCCGTCTCGGCGAACACGTCCTGGGCGACGACGAACTCGGCCCGCTCCAGGCCCTCGATGACGGTCTTGCGGTTGGCCACGGAGGCGACCGGGTTGGTGCAGATGATCCAGCACGCCTTGATGTCCCCGTCGGCCATCTTCCGGAACATCTCGATCGTGCCCCGGCCGACCCCGTCCTTACGGACCGTACCGGGGGCCAGCTCCCACAACTCCTCGATGAAGGCGCGCTCCGCGTCGACCAGCACCGACCGCTGGCCGGGCAGTCCCGGACCCATGTACCCCATCTCCCGGCCACCCATGGCGTTCGGCTGACCGGTCAGCGAGAACGGACCGCTGCCCGGCCGGCAGATCGCGCCCGTCGCCAGATGGAGGTTGACCAGCGCGTTGGTGTTCCAGGTGCCGTGCGTCGACTGGTTGAGGCCCATGGTCCAGCAGCTCATCCATTCCCCGGCCTCGCCGATGAGCCGGGCCGCTTCACGGATGTCGTCCTCCGGGATCCCGGTGATGTCGGCGACCGCGGCGGGCGGGTAGTCGGCCAGGAACTCCGGCATCGCCTCCCAGCCCTCGGTGTGCGCGGCGATGAACCCGGGATCGGTGTGCCCGTTCTCGTACAGCAGGTGCAGCAGTCCGTTGAGCAGCGCCAGGTCGGTTCCGGGCCGGACCGGCAGGAACAGGTCCGCCTTGTCGGCGGTCGCGCTGCGCCGCGGGTCGACGACGATCAGCTTGGCGCCACCCGACTTGACCCGGTCCATCATCCTGAGGAACAGGATGGGATGACAGTCGGCCATGTTGGAGCCGATGACGAAGAAGACGTCGGCGTGCTCGAAGTCCTGGTACGAGCCGGGCGGCCCGTCCGCGCCCAGCGACAGCTTGTAGCCGGTGCCCGCGCTGGCCATGCACAGCCGGGAGTTCGACTCGATCTGGTTCGTCCGTATGAAGCCCTTGGCCAGCTTGTTCGCCAGGTACTGGGCCTCCAGACTCATCTGCCCGGAGACGTAGAACGCGAAGGCGTCCGGGCCGTGCTCGTCGATCACCGCCCGAATCCGGCGAGCGGTCTCGGCGATCGCGCTGTCCACCGGGGCGGACTCGGCCTCCTCCCCCCGCTCGGATCGCACGAGGGCCGAGGTCAGCCGCCCGGGGGCGGCGAGCATGTCGGCCGTGGTCGCGCCCTTGGTGCACAGGCGCCCGAAGTTGGCGGGGTGCGTCTTGTCACCGGTGGCCTTCAGGACCGTACGCCGCCCATCGGGACCCATCCCGATGTCGAGGACCATCCCGCAGCCGACACCGCAGTACGAGCACACCGTCCGTACCTGCTGGGTGGTCGTGGTCACGAGCGGCCCCTCCGTGTGATCGGTACCTTCCTCCCCCGACGCTACGAAGTGCCCATTACGCGGTTGTCACACCGCTCGATCATCAGGGGTTACGCGCTCCACACACCCGGGTACCGGCGCTTGTGAGATGTGGCCCGCGGGGACACCGAGGCATGGGCTGTGCGGTGATCCGTACCCTTGCCGGGTCCGGATCGGCACTCCTACGGTGAGCGACATGACGGATGAAGCGACACGCGCGGCGCGGCTGCTGGACGCTCAGGCCAAGGCGGCGTCGCTGTTCGCCGAGATCGAGACGAGACAGCTGGTCGCCGCGGGCCGGGGCGAGCGCGCGGTGAGCGACAGGATCCGTGACCTGGCGAACGAGATGTTCGGGACCACCCACTACTGGCACAAGCGGATCGTGCGGTCCGGACCGAACAGGCTCCTGCCCTACCGCGAGAACCCGCCGGACCGGGTCATCGGCGCGGACGACATCGTGTTCGCCGACTTCGGGCCGATCTTCGAGGAGTTCGAGGCCGACTTCGGGCGGACCTTCGTACTGGGCGAGGACCCCGTCAAGCACCGCCTGCGCGACGACCTGGCGACCGTTTTCGCGGCAGGACGCCGCGCCTTCGACGCGGACCCGGACATCACCGGCAAGCAGCTATACGCCGAGGTCGAACGGCTGGCGGCCGAGGCGGGCTGGGAGCTGGGCGGCTGGCACGCCGGCCACTTGGTCGGCGCGTTCCCGCCCGAGTACAACGACTGGGACGACGTCGACTCCCACATCGTGCCCGCCAACGACAAGCCGCTGCGCCGCACGGACGACGCGGGGCGGTTCCTGCACTGGATCCTGGAGATCCATCTCGTCGCCCCGGGACGGGAGTTCGGGGGATTCTATGAGGAACTGCTGGACCTCTGACGTTCGGTGAGGGTACGTCAGGAAGGGCCGCGTCGCACGCACGCACGCACGCACGCAACCGGCCGGCGGGGAGACAGGCCGCCCGGCCGTCGCCTCAGTAGCCGAGGCTCGTCGTGTACGCGCACTCGGTGTAGACGTAACCCGGCGACAACTTGGCGGTGTCCGAGGCGGGGGACTTTCCTGTTCCGCTCCGGGACTTGTGCACGAAGTAGGTGGTGCCGACGGGCAACCGGATGGTCCGCTGCGGGTAGTGCTTGCCACTGTCACTGCACGGCTTGAAGCCGATCCCCAGCGTGCTGCCGAAACCGTACGTGGCACAGCTCCCACAGGCCTTGAGGTTGAAGCTTCCGGTCACCGGCCCCGTGTACAGGACCGTGATGTCGTCGGGGCTGTCGTTCTTGACCGTGACGGCGATGCTGCCGCCCGATGCCGTGGTCGGCAGCCGCTTGCCTGCCGCGGGCACCGTCTGCGCGACCTCCGCGGCGATGGCTATCTTCTGGGCGCGCGCCCGGTTCTTGTGGTGCGGGTTGTTCTTGGCGAAGTCGTTCATGGTGGTGACGGCGTCACCGAAGTTCCCGTCCGTGTACTGATGCACACCGCAGGTGTACGCGCCCGAACGTGCGCTCTGCGAGGCCCGGTCGGCGTCCTTGCCCAGGGCGTCGGCCAGTCCGGCCTGCTCCCCGGGCAGTCCCCGGACCTGGGTGTCGAGACCGTTGAGCTGCTGGACGGCGGCACAGGGGTCGTCGCCGCCCACGGACTTGACCGCCTTGTCGACCGCGGTCTTCACGGCGGGCTCCACCCTCCCGGCCTGTGCGGACTTGGGGAAGGTCGACAGGAGCTCGCCGAACTGCGTGGTCCAGTCGCCTCCTCCGCCGCTGAGCGACGCCGCCGCGCACTCGTAGAGTGATGTGGCCAGCCGGTCGTCCGGCCAGGTGGAGAGGTCTCCGAGTACCTTCTTGCCCATCGTGTGGGGGACCGTACGGAGGTACTTCAGGGGCGATACGGCGGAGCAGTAGTTCTTCTGCGCGTAGGGGGCGCCGACGGTGGCGTAGTAGGTCTTGAGCCGGTCGGGGACACGCTGGGCCGCGCGTGAACCCGGGTGGTCGTCGCTGAGTGCGCCGTAGACGGCGAGGGCGCGGCGATAGTCGGCCTCCGCCGTTTCGAACGTCTGCTTCCCGGATTGCCTGACCAGCTTGTCCGCCCGGTCGAGCCGGTCCAGGAGCATCTGCTCCGTGGCTTCGTCGCGCGCCCCGTCGTACAGGACGACTCCTCCGGAGGGCACGGCCAGCAGTACGACGCCGAGCGCGGCCGCGGTCAAGGCGCTCGGCAGCAACGCCAACCGGGTCCGCAGGCCCACGGACGCGCCGTGCGCCGCCGCGAGCGCCAGGAAGATCAGGTACAGCACGACCATCGCGCCGGGGACCCCGTCAGGGTCCGCGGGCAGGGCCACCAGAAGCAGGATCGCCGTCGCGACCCAGCATGCTGCCATCAGCCCCCAGCGGCGCACGACGGCGTAACCGAGCCCGAGCCCGCTGAGGTTCAGCAACGCCACCGCGAGGGCCCGCCCTGGATCGGCGGGAGCGGGCGGCGGCGCGGTCGGCATCGGTGGTACGACGAAGTCGTCACGAGCACTTTGAGGATCCCAGGACATGACGGTTCCCCCCGTCAATCACGCCTGAAGTTCTATGACTTGTCAGCGTACGGTCAGTAAGCGACCGAGGACAGGGGCCCGCACCGAGCGTCTACGGCCCACCCGCCCCGCCGGATGGCAGACGCCTCGCGCGTTTCGCGCACGGTGGTCGACGCGGGGCGCCACCGGCCGGTACCTCGGTGTGTTCGGCCTGGGCGCCGGGCCCGGCCGAGCCGTCGGGCCGGGTCTCCCCATCGCGCTCCGCATCACCCGGGGGCGCCCCGGCTGGTACGTCCTCGGACTGCTCTTCGCGCTCACGGGGATGGCGGCACCCTTCGCGGTCCGCCGGGCGGAACACCATGGGGGTGGGCGGCAACCACACCTCACCGTCCCGGAAACGCCGAAGACGAACCGGATCTACGGAACTGCGGCCGACATCACCAGGAGAACGCGACACCAACGGCCGGAACCGTCGGCGCGGTGCGGCTCGCAGCCGATCGGCGAGGCCTGAGTGCCGCATGATCGTCTTCTTGGTCCCGATTGATGCCAACTTGGCGGGCGGTTTGTGATGGTGAGCCATGGGCGGCCCGCTCGTCGACGCCGCTCGGCCGGTAGGTTCGTGCGGGGCGGCGGAGTCGTCATGACGCGCATGTGGCGGCAGTTCCGGTCCACCTGACGGCCCTTGCTCTCTGGTGAGAGGCGCTCTCGCCGTGTAACGTCGCTGGCAGATGTCGTGGTTCGCAGTACCTGCCCGCGCCGTGGTGCGGGCGTTTTGCTGTGCAGTGCCCGAGGACCAGGACGACTACCTCCGGGTCCGCGCGGTGCGGATCCGTCATCGAGTGAGAGGCACTGGCATGGCCAGCGGAACTGTCAAGTGGTTCAACGCCGAAAAGGGCTTCGGTTTCATCGCGCAGGACGGCGGCGGCCCCGACGTCTTCGCGCACTACTCCAACATCAACGCCAGTGGCTTCCGTGAGCTCCAGGAAGGCCAGGCGGTGACCTTCGACATCACCCAGGGTCAGAAGGGCCCCCAGGCGGAGAACATCACCCCCGCCTGACCTTTGCGTCACGCCGGCACGGTGCCTCAAGGAATACCCACGTTGAGGCACCGTGCATTGCGGCAGACCAGAAGGCTCCGCCGCTTCCCCGAGGGGGTGGCCGGGCCACGTACCGACGCGGCGGCGTGGCACTCGCCCGCGTGACAGGCACGTACCCCTTTCCGGCGCCATCGGCGCCGAGGCTCCGACGGCCCGAGTGCGGCCGTCATCACTTGTCCACGCCCGACCGCCCTCGCTCAGGGGCATGGTGAGGCGTGAGAGTTCTTGTGGTCCCCGGCCGTCAGTGGCTCCCATCCGTCGGCGACGGCCTGGTCGATGCCGCTCCCGGCGATGCCGAGTACCCCCACATCGGTTCCGTGGCCTGCGGCCGTGTTGATGATGTGGGTGATTCCTGACGCCGCGGAGGCGGCCCCCCGGCTCACCAGCCCTTCAGTGGCGGTTCGGGCGCGACGCGTACGGCGTCGTGGGCCGAAGACCGCAGGCGTCGCCGATCGGGCGCCGATCACCCGTCCGGCCCGTGCGGCCTCCTGGATCGAGGCGACGACTGCGGCACCCTGGCCGAGTAGGCCTGCGATGCTCCCCGTCGTCCGGCCGCACCGCCACCGGCTGACGGGCCGCCAGGAACGCGGCGGCGAGGCGCCGCCCACCGGACCGGACCTCCCACGGTGACGGGACCGGCGGGGTCTCGGATTCCGCCGGCCTCGGTATGCCGCCGGATCGGAGCGGAACGGTGTTACTCACTTTCGGGTGACGGCCGCCTGAGGTTCGGCGATGTACCGGATGCCCGAAAATGGGCTGGATGCTGTAGGAGTACGGGAGTTGGCGATGACAGGGCATCACTCTTCGGCTTTCAGCAGTTAAAGGACTGATACAGGTGTCTGTAACCGACATGTTCGTAATTCGTAACAGGGGTCGGGTGTTGCTCGTCCCGGGCGGGGATGTGGAGCAACTTATGAGTCACCGGCCACCGGGCCGGGACTCGCACAGGGTCGCACCGTCCAGTTCCCCGCATTGGGGTGCTGCACGGGGTGTGCCGGCTCTCGAACCTTGAGGAGCATTCATGTCCGTTTCCACGTCTGTCACGGCCCGCCGTATGGTGGCCGCGGCCCTCGCGGCCGGCGCAATGGTCGGCTCGACCGCCGTCTCCGCCTCCGCCGCGGAGCCGCGCTTCGAGCGCACGCACGTCGCCATCAGCAGGGTCCAGAGCGACGCGCCGGGCTTTGACGACCGCTCCAGCCGTTCGCTGAACGCGGAGTGGGTGGAAATCACCAACTCGGCACGCCGTGGAGTGAACCTGAACGGCTGGACGCTGTCGGACAAGGACGGCAACCGCTACACCTTCCGGCACTACACCCTGGCCGGCCGTGCCACCGTCCGGATCCACACCGGCTTCGGCCGAGACACCAGCCGTGACCTCTACCAGGACCGCCGCAACGAGGTGTGGGACAACCACTCCGACGTCGCCACCCTGAAGAACGACCGCGGCCGCTTCGTCGACAGCGTCTCCTGGGGCCGGCACCACGACCGTGACCACGGCCGTGACGACAACCGCGGACACGACGACAACCGCGGACACGGCGACAACCGCGGACACGGCGACAACCGCGGACACGGCGACAACCGCGGACACGGCGACAACCGCGGACACGGCGACAACCACGACGGCGGTCACCGCGGCCGCTGAACGGCCCTTGGTGGCAAGCCCCTTCCGGGACCGGACGCTGAGATGACCTGCTGAGGTCGGGCACTGTCGGACCCCGTGATCACTTGGCCTGCTGGACGGCCTCGCTGAGGAAGACCCGCACCGGACGGTGCGGGTCTTCTGCGTGCGGCGCACGCGGCCGTTCCTTCAGGCGCTGGTCCAGACGAGGTCGGTTTCGCCGACAGCGACCCGTCCCGGAGGCGGGCCCCCACGGGCTCGCCGGTTCAGGCCGATCGCCGTTGCCTCGATGCGCTGACGAGCCTCCACGCGGTCCCGGGCGACGGCCCGAGGAGCCCTCGGGAAGCTGATCAAGCACTCCGGGAGCGGCCGGCGGGGCGGGGCGACGGACACCCGTCGCCGGATCGCGGCCGTGCGCCGCGCGCGGCCTGCGCCGGGCGCGCGTCACCGGCTCGAAGGACGACGTCGCGTGGTCCGACACGGCTCAGGGCGGCCCCGTCCCGATCCCGATGCCGCTGAGCAGCAGGGTCACATCCACCGTCGCCACGACGATCGCCGTCGCGAACGCCAGCCGCTCCCAGCGGCGTCCCAGTACCGTCCCCGTCACCGCCACCAGGAGGACCACGCCCAGGGCTGCCACCTCGCGTCTGCCGGGCGGTCCTGCGGGCCCCAGCGCCAGCAGCGCGGACGCGATCACCAGGGGCACCGGAAGCAGCAGCCGCGCACGATCGGGCCCCAGTCGCTGCGGCCACCCTCGGACGCCTGTCGCCAGATCCCCGCGGATGTCCGGCAGGACATCGCCCAGATGCGCCCCGATTCCCAGGAGCGCTCCGGCGCCGACGACCCACCAGGCCGGCCACGGACGGCCCGGCAGCCCGAGCGCGACGAACGCCGGGAGCGCGGCGAACGCCAGCGCGTAAGGCGCCCAGGACCAACGGGTGGCCTTCAGTCGCACGTTGTACGCCCACCCCGCCCCGACCGCGGCCAGGTGAACGGCGCCGGCCCACAGGCCGCAGAAGAGGGAGAGCGGCACACACAGGGCCAGCGCGGCGTACGCGGCAGCCCAGACCTGGGGCACTCCGATCGCGCCGTCCACGACCGGCTTGCCGCGGCGGCCCACAGCGGTGTCCCGCCGTGCGTCGAAGGCGTCGTTGCACCAGCCGACCGACAACTGCCCCGTCAGGACGGCGGCGCCGACCAGGACACAACCCCCGGTTCCGCGGCCGGCGATCACGGCCAGCGCCGCCGCCAGCGTGGTGACGGCCACGACGGGCCCGGGGTGGCACGCTCGGCCCAGACCACCCACCCGGCCGGTCCCATTTCCCGCGGTGTCACCGGTCGTCGAGTGCTCGGGAGTACCCACCCGGCGATGGTAGGAGGCTTCGTCGCGCCGGCTCGGGCGCGCCACGGGACGAACCGCCGGACGGGCGATCCCTGGTGGCGAACGGCCGGTCCGGGGAAGGCCTGGAGAGCAGCCCACCCCAGTCGGTTTTCGGACGGGAGCCCTATGACGCGGATCGCCGCCGTGCACGGTGCCCTCGCGCCGCACCACCACGCCCAGTCGGAGATCACGGACATGGTGGCCCGCACATGTCTGCCCGAGGGCGCCGACCGCCGTGTGCTGGACCGACTGCACCGCGGCGCCAAGGTCCGTACCCGCCACATGACGCTGCCACTCGAACAGTACGAGACGCTCGATGGATTCGGCGCCGCGAACGACGTCTTCATCACGGCTGCCACGGACATGGGGGCCAAGGCGGTCCGAGAGGCCCTGCGCCTGGCCGGTCTGTCGGCGGCCGACGTGGACCTGTTGATCTTCACCTCCGTCACGGGCATCGCGGCGCCCTCCATCGACGCCCGGCTGGCGGGCCGCCTCGGACTGCGGCGGGACGTCAAGAGACTGCCGATGTTCGGCCTGGGCTGTGCCGGCGGTGCCGCGGGCCTGTCCCGCATGCACGACTATCTGCTGGGCCGGCCCGACCAGGTGGCGGTGCTGTTGTCGGTCGAGCTGTGCTCGCTCACGTTCCAGCGCGGCGACCCTTCCCTGGCCAACATGGTCGCCACCGGTCTGTTCGGCGACGGCGCCGCCGCGGTGGTGGCCTGCGGATCGCGTCGCACGGGCCGAGCCGTCGGCCCCACGATCGTGGACACCCGCAGCCGCCTGTACCCCGAGAGCAGCCGCGTCATGGGCTGGGCCATCAAGAACTCGGGCTTCCAGGTCGTCCTGGACCCGGAGATCCCCGACGTGGTGCGCCGTCACCTCGCGGATGACGTCGAGGGGTTCCTGGGCGACCACGGTCTGAAGCCGAAGGACGTGAGCGCCTGGGTGTGCCACCCCGGAGGGCCCAAGGTCCTGGAGGTCGTCGCCGAAGCCCTCGACCTGCCGGACGGGGCCCTCGATGTGACCTGGCGTCATCTGGCCGAGGTGGGCAACCTCTCCTCGTCGTCCGTGCTGCACGTGCTGCGCGACACGCTGGCCACCCGCCGCCCGCCTCCCGGTACGCCGGGTCTGCTTATGGCGATGGGGCCGGGCTTCGCCTGCGAGCTGGTGCTGCTGCGCTGGTAGGCCGCCCGGCGTACGACATGGAACGGTGGGACACGGACACATGATCTGGTACGGACTGCTGGTGGCCGCCGTCGCCGCCGAACGGGTCGGCGAACTCGTCGTCGCCCGCCGCAACGAACGGTGGAGCCATGCTCGCGGCGCGATCGAGGCGGGCCAGGGCCACTACCCGGCGATGGTCGCGCTGCACACCGCCCTGCTGGTCGGCTGCCCGGTCGAGGTCTGGCTGGCCGACCGGCCCTTCCTCCCGGCCCTCGCCTGGCCGATGGTGGCCGTACTGGCGGGCGCCCAGGCGTTGCGCTGGTGCTGCATCGCCACGCTGGGATCCCGCTGGAACACCCGGGTGATCGTCGTGCCCGGCCTGCCCCTGGTGGCCCGTGGCCCCTACCGGGTACTGCGGCACCCGAACTACGTGGCGGTCGTCGCGGAGGGCGTGGCGCTGCCGCTGGTGCACACCGCCTGGGTCACCGCGGTCGTCTTCACCCTGGCCAACGCGGTCGTGCTGACGGTGCGCATCCGGTGCGAGAACCGCCTGCTGGCCGACGTGACCGCCTCGCTCACCTCCGTTCCGGCGTGATCGACGTCCTGGTGGCCGGTGGCGGACCGGCCGGTCTGGCCGCCGCCATTCACAGCGCGCTGGCCGGTCTGGAGGCCGTGGTCGTCGAACCACGGACCGCGCCCGTGGACAAGGCCTGCGGAGAAGGCGTCATGCCCAGCGGCGTCGCCGCGCTGCGGGCGCTGGGCGCCGAGGTCACCGGCAGGGAATTGCGCGGCATCCGCTACGTGGACGGCGCCGTCCACGCCGAAGCGCTCTTCCGCGGCCACAGAGGGCTCGGCATCCGCCGTACGGCCCTCCACCATGCCCTGTACCAACGCGCTCTAGGCCTCGGCGTGCGGATCGTGCCCGGCAAGGTGGGGGAGGTGCTCCAGACCACGGACACCGTCACCGCCGCGGGATTCACGGCACGTTGGCTGATCGCCGCCGACGGCCTGCACTCCACCGTCCGCCGCGGCCTGGGTCTGGAGCTGCCGAGCGGCGCACACCGTCGCTACGGACTGCGCCGGCACTACCGTGTCGAGCCCTGGACGGACTTCGTGGAGGTTCACTGGTCAGGGCACGGTGAGGCCTACGTGACACCGGTCGCCGACGACCTGGTGGGTGTCGCGGTCCTCAGCCGCGTGCGTCGCGGCTACGACGAGCACCTGCGCGAGTTCCCGGCCCTCACCGCAGTGCTGCGCGGGGCCCCGGAGACGGAGGTGCGGGGCGCCGGACCGCTGCTGCAACGGGTACGGCGCCGAGTCGCCGGACGCGTCCTGCTCGTCGGCGACGCGGCGGGCTACCTGGATGCCCTCACCGGAGAGGGCATCGCCCTCGGGCTCGCGACGGCCGGAGCCGCCGTCCACTGCCTCGCGGCGGGACGCGCTGAGGAGTACGAGCGGGCGTGGGCGCTGCTGACACGCCGTCACCGGATGCTGACCGGGGCGCTGCTGACGGCGAGCCGCCGTCCCGGCACCGCCCGCCTGATCGTCCCCATGGCGTCCCGGATGCCCCCGGTGTTCACCGCCGCGGTCCACGCGCTGCAGTAGCGCGTACGGCAGAGCGGTCTCGCGGCCCGTTCAGGTGGACCGAGTTCGGCTTGCTGGCCTCGCATGTGTCGCCGCACGGACGACCCCGTCGCCGCGCTGCCGGCCACCGGACTCATCGACGAGGTGCGGCCGATGGTTGCGCCGGTGGTCGTGGGCGGTGGCCGGCGGCTGTTCCCGGACAACGGCGTCCCGGCAGGGTTGCGCCTCCTGATCAGCGAGACGACACCGAGCGGAGTCGCCGCCCAGGTGTTCGAGCCGACAGGACCGCCCCGGTACGGGACCTACGAGGCCGACGCGCCCTCCTGAGAGGGCTCTCCGGTGTTCCGCGCGGTCTCATTCCGAATCGGTCTCTCGGGCGTTCGGCACCGGGGCGACGTCGCTCATGAACCGGCGGGTGTCATGAGATGTCCGCGGCGGCCACAGCGGCCAGGCGGCCGTCACCACCGCGGACCCGTGCGGTTGCGGGACGCGTGCGGGCGTCGTGGAATCAGCGGTTGCGGATGGCGCTGGTGGTGAAGAATCCGGTTGCAGCGGCGGCGACGAGAGCACAGACAGACAACAACATGGTTCGACGCATGGGACGTCCTCTCAGGGTGATCGTGGGCAGGTACGTTGCACAACGCCGGTCATGCCTTCAGGGGCTCGCCTCTGTCCCATACGCCACCCGCATGGACGCGATGTCGGGCGCCGGGGCGCGGACGGAGGGACGCGGGGCGAGCACTCCCCGGCTGTGGTAACGGCTGTTACCATGCCGATATGGCGAGGACACAAGTAGGCGCACGGATCGACGAAGACGTCCTGGAGCTTGCGAAGGCCAGGGCCAAGGACCGCGGGCAGAGTGTCGGCGAATACCTGTCCCAGCTGGTCCTGGAGGACGCCGACGGCCTGCGCGCTCGAGGCCTGGACGCCGCCCGCCGCTTCCTTGACGAGCACCAGGACGTCTTCGACGAGGCCGAGGCCGCCGACGTCCGGCGGGCCGCCGACGAGGCGCACGCAGCGTAATGGACCTGCACATCGACGTCCCCTGGATCCTGCAGGTCGCCGAGATCGCCGGGGCGGGGGATCCGGCCCCCGACGACTACGGGGTGCCGGTGGCCGCGGTCGCCTGCCACAAGGCGCAGCTGCTCGAGCAGCCGGTGTACGACGGCGCTTACGCGCGCGCCGCCGCCTTGGTGCACGTCCTTGGCCGCTGTCGGTGGCTGGAGCGCTCCAACATGGCCGTCGCGGCGGCCACGGGCGTCATGTATCTGGAGGCCTCGGGCATCCCCGTGAAACCGACCCGGGACGACGCCGTCGCGCTGCGTGATCTGCTCCGCGACCCCGCCTGCTCGGCCGCGAGGATCGCCGTGCTGCTGCGCTCCTGGCCCGCGGTCACCTGATCCGCGGTGACCGTTTGATCCAGGCCCGCCCGGCGCGACCGAGCCGGCCGCATTCTGGGCGGGCCGGCCCTTCGGCGCGTCGGTTCTTCGGCTGGTCGGGCCGGCTCAGAGGACGCGCGCCACTCCCGCGTAGATGCCGCTGTCCTCAGGCCTCGGCCTGCGGGCCGACCTGAACCACTCCGTCGCCGTCACCAGGCCGGGCTCGACGAGATCGAGACCGTCGAAGAAGCTCTGCACCCCTGTCCGGGTGCGGAAGCCGAGCTGGATGCCGCCCTTGGCGTACTCGGCGGTGACCTGTGCGGAGAGTTCCGGGAACAGGTCGGAGGAGGCGTGCGACAGCACCAGGTAGCTGCCCGAGGGCAGCGTGGCCACCAGGTTGCGGACGATGTCGTGCGCGTCCTGCTCGTCGGGGATGAAGTGCATCAGCGCGATCAACGAGAGGGCGATCGGGCGGGTGAAGTCCAGGATGTGCCGGGCGTGTTGGACGATCTCCTCAGGCCGCCGCACGTCGGCCTGGATGTAGTCGGTGACTCCTTCGGGCCGGCTGACCAGGAGCGCCTCGGCGTGACGCAGCACGATCGGGTCGTTGTCGGTGTAGACGACCTTCGCCGCCGGCGTGATGTCCTGGACGATCTGGTGGAGGTTGGGCTTGGTCGGAATCCCGGTTCCGATGTCCAGGAACTGGTCGATGCCCTGCTCGGCGAGCCAGGCGGACGCCCGGTGCATGAACTCGCGATTCTGCCGGGCCGCGTCCCTCGCCTCCGGCGGCAGCTTCTCTCCCACCGCCTCGTCGACCGGGTAGTTGTCCTTGCCGCCCAGCAGCCAGTCGTAGACCCGGGCGGGATGCGCCTTGCTGGTGTCGAGCGCTGGAAACGACTGTCGGTCGATCGTCATGGAAGCTCCCATCGCGCCACGGAAACGCGGCAGGCCGAGTGTTCGATCATCCTACTCGGAAGCGCCATGTGGTCTGTACGGTACGGGAGTTGGATCGGCGGACCGCCGGTGCGGACTTGTGCGTGCTCGGCCGACGCTGCGCGACAGTCGTCCGCCCCGGCCGGGCGTCCTCCAGTGCCTCACCCGCCGAGTCTGCGTGTCCTGGGTCGCGTTGGTACGCGGACCAGGCAGGTGTCGCCGCCCTCCGCGGAGAACGGTTCGTCGAACACCGTGAACACCTGGTCCGACCAGCTGATCCCCGCGTCATACCCCTGCTCCAGTACGGTCGACCGCCCGCGGCTCACTCCGTCGGCCGCTCCGCCAGGCCTGTGGTGATCACCCCGACCAGCGTCGACACGCAGGCCAGGGCCACCAGGCCGAGCACCGCCGCCAGCAGCATCCGCAGCGGTGTTCCGGTCACCTCGCCCAGTCGCGGCGTCTGGGTGCTCGTCCGCCACACCGCCGCCGGCCGCTCCCCGAAGCGACCTCGGCGAGCCGGGATCCGTCCGCACGGGTAGGGCGCGAGGGCAGCCGGGGGAGTCGGCGCAGGCGGTGCAGGTTACGGAGCGGCCGGGCTGCTCGGGACCTGGAAGCGGGCGGCAGGATCCTGCTTCGGTTGCGGGGCTCCGCGAGCGCACGCAGGCTGAGGAGAGGCCCGTAGCAGGGGATGGTCGTCGTGAGCGGATCCGCAGGCCGGAGGCCCGGACTGTTCTCGCGCCGGGACCGCGCGGTCATCGCCGCCGCCTCGATCTCGATGCTGCTGGTGCAGATGGACTGGTTTGCGCTGAACCTGATGCTGCCCGTGATCGGCCGCGACTTCGGGACACCGACCACGAACCTGCAGTGGCTGGTGAGCGGCTACATGCTGACGCTCGGCGCGCTGATGATCGTCGGGGGGCGGGCAGCCGACCTTTACGGCCGCAGACGGGTCATCGTCCTGGGCCTGACGGGCTTCGCCGTGATGTCGGTGGTGTGCAGCGCCGCGCAGAGCGCGGCGTGGCTGACCGCGGGACGGGTGGTCCAGGGGATGACTGCGGCGCTGATCCTGCCCATCGCGGTGGCGGTGGTGTCCTCCCATTTCCGTGACGATCGTCAGGGTCGGGCCGTCGGGACGGTTCTCGCCTTCAGCGCGATCGGTACGGCGCTGGGGCCGTTCGTCGGCGGGGCGTTCGCCGAGCTGGTCAGCTGGCGTGCGGTGTTTCTGCTGAACGTGCCCTTCTGCGCGCTGGCGGCCCTGCTGATGCTGCGGTACGTGAAGGAATCGCGGGACGAGGGGGCCGCGCGGGGGATGGACCTGCCGGGTGCGGTCACCCTGGCCGGTGGTCTGACAGCGATCATGCTCGCTGTCGACCAGGGGGCGACCTGGGGCTGGGGCTCGGTGGTCACCGTGGCCTGTTTCGCCGCGGGCGCGGTCATGCTGTGCCTGTTCGTGGTGGTCGAGCGGCGCACCGCGGAACCTCTGATCGACCTGTCCCTGCTGCACAACAAGCCGTTCGTGACCGTGACGGCCGCAGGTACGGTGTCGAACGTCGTGTACTGCCTGATCGCCGTGCTGGCGGCGCTGGACCTGCAACAGGCGCGCGGGCTGTCGCCGTTGGACGCGGGGCTGATCTTCCTGGCGCTTTCGGCGGGCGAGGGTGCGGCGAGCTACTGGTCGGGGCACTTGGCGCGCCGGTGGCGGGCGGAGGTCTTGATGGCGGTGGGGCTCCTGCTCAGCGGGGCGGGGCTGTTCGCGCTGACGTGGACGGGTCCACTGCCGCTGTACACCGCCGTGTTCGCGGTGATCGGAGTGGGCGTGGGGCTCGGCTGGGCACTCACCAATGCGGCGACCCAGTCGTACGTGTCCGCCGGGCGGCTGGCGGCGGCGTCGGGGCTGGTGCTCACCTCGCTGGTGCTGTGGGGCGCGGTGGCCGTGACGGTGGCCGCGACCGTCCTGGAGACGATC
Organism: Streptomyces sp. NPDC026500; assembly: GCF_055567635.1. Taxonomy (NCBI): domain Bacteria; kingdom Bacillati; phylum Actinomycetota; class Actinomycetes; order Kitasatosporales; family Streptomycetaceae; genus Streptomyces; species Streptomyces sp. NPDC026500. Next base: position 218,082 of record NZ_JBVHQB010000013.1, read on the forward strand.
AGCGGGTCCACCAGTGGTGCGGCGTCCGACGGTTCGGCGATCGACGGGATGCTGCGTGTGGTTGCCGTGCTTTCCGTGGCCGGTGCCGGGCTGCTGATCCCGCTCATCCGCTCCAACCGCGGGACGCCGACGGCGGAGCCCGCGGCGGAGGAGGAGGTCGATGCGGTGCCTCGACCCCGCTCCTAGGACCTCGCTTCCACGACCTCGCTTCCACGACCTTGCTCCCAGGCCTTCGTCGGATCTGCCCGGCCGTGGCCGGCCGAACCGGCTCCGCCGGAACTTCCGGAATCCGAGGCCCGACCCCCGGTCGGCGGGGCAGGAAAAAGGGTTGGGCGGGACGATGCCCGGGTTGGTAGCTTGCAGCACGCCGTGACGTCGTGCGAGGAGGTGAGACCCATGAACGCTGTATGCATGTGGGTGCTCCCCCTGTTGGTCACGGTCAGGCCCTTGACGTAGGTGTCGCTGGGAGCGCCTCGACAACCAGGCACTCCCGAAAGCCAAGACCTATGCATTCTCTGCAGTTCACTGCCCAGTCGTCGTCGAACGGCATGATCGAGCGCGACTTCATCGTGGGCGGGATCCCCGGCGTCCTGTGGTCTCCGGCCTCCGGCATCGATCGGGCACCCCTGGTACTCATGGGGCACGGTGGCGGTACGCACAAGAAGGCACCGGCCATGGCAGGCCGGGCACAGCGCCTCGTGTCAGGCTGTGGCTTCCACGTCGCCGTCATCGACGCGCCCGGTCACGGAGACCGGCCGCGCACGGCGCACGACGAGCGGGAGATCGCCGAGCTGTTCCGGGCGTGGAGCACGGCCGCCGCGGCTCCGGCGTGGGCGTGGCGGCCGTCGTGGTGGGGGCCGTGCCAGTGGAGGCACAGCACCGTGGCGTCGTCGGGCAGGTGGCCGCCGCAGGCGTCGGTAACCGCTGCTGTCAGGACGCGCACGACCTCGCGGGGATGTTCGGAGGCGGTCTCGCGCATGAGGCCGGGCAGGTCGACGGACTCGGCTTGTCGTTCCTGCATGCCGTCGCTGTGGAGCAGGAGCCGGTCACCGGGGCGCAGGTCGAGGAACTGTACGTGGTACGGGGTGGGTCCGGGGGCGCCGAAGAGCAGGTCGACGTCCAGGCGCACCTCGTTCACCGTGCCGTCGCGCAGGAGCAGCGGCCAGGGGTGTCCGGCGTTGACGAGCTGTGCGCCGGTCCCGTCCAGGGCGATGCGCAGGAGCTGGCCGGTGGCCATGGTGTGGTGGCCGTGGTCGAGGAGAGCCTGGTGGATCCGGCGGGCCTGCTCGGTCAGGCTGGCGCCGTCGCGACGAGCGCCCCGTGAGGCATTGACCAGGAGGGTGGCCATGAGTGCGGCGTCGACGTCGTGGCCCATGGCATCGGTGACGGAAAGATGCAGGGTGTCGTGGTCGAGGGCGTAGTCGTAGGTGTCCCCGGCGGCGTCGTCGGCCGGGACCAGGCACGCGGCGAGCACGAACTGTGCGGCTTCGCAGGAGGGCGCGTCGGGCAGGAGCTGGCGCTGGATCTCGGCGGCCAGGCTGAGAGGGGTAGCGCGCTGACCCCACCGGTAGAGGTCGGTGAAGCGGCGGTCGGTGACGATGATGTACGCCAGCGCGTGCGCGGCCTTGCCAACCTCGTCCAGGATCTCCTGGCTGACGTGCGGCAGGGACAACTCCAGGACGCCGATGGTGTCACCGCGGTTGGTCACCGGGGCGAACACCCGCTTTCCGTGCCCGGCGTCGGGGGCCTGCACCAGCTCCTGGGTGCGCAGCACCTGGTCGTAGACGCTGCCGGCCAGCTGGATCTGATCGGCGTCGTGGCCGGCCCGCGGGGCGATCCCCCCGTCGACCCGCACCATCTGCCGGCCAGCGACGCCGACGAACAGGAACGACACCGCCCGCGCGTCGAACCGGTCGCGTAGATTGCGCGCCACCACAGCGAGAGACGCCCCCGGCGCTGCGTCCTCCGCAGCGGCGAGCACCTCGGCCAGCCCGAAGGGGTCACCCGGCATCCTTGCCTCCGCTCATGCGAATGGGCGCGCTCCGGTCACGATCGCTCGGGCTGCTGGACATCGTGTTGCGAGAGGGCCTGCTCAGTCCAGATGATCTTGCCGAAGCGCGTGTACCGGGTGCCCCAGTGCTGAGCGAGCCGGGCGACGATGAACAGTCCACGGCCGCCTTCGTCGAGGGTACGAGCATGGCGGAGATGCGGCGCGGCTGGGCTGGCGTCCGAGACCTCACAGGTGAGGACCCGGTCTTTGATGAGGCGCAGTTGCACAGGTGGTGTGCCGTAGCGGAGGGCGTTGGTGACCAGCTCACTGACGATGATCTCGGTGGCGAGAGAATTGCCGGTCAAGTTCCAGTCGGCGAGTTGCCGCACCGCTCGGTCACGGGCTGAGGCCACCTCCTCAGGATGTGGGGGAATGGTCCAGGTAACGACCTGGTCCTCGTTGAGAATCCGGGTACGGGCCAGCAGGAGGACGGCATCGGCCTCGGGGCGCTGGGCGGCCTGGATGGCGTAGACAGCGTCGTCGCGCAGCTCGCTCAAGGGTCGGTCGCGGTGGGACAGCACCTGGCGAAACCGGTCCCGGGCCGTTTTCAGGGAGGTGGTGCGAGTGGCTTGCAGGAACCCGTCGTTATACAGCGCGATGATGCTGCCTGGGGCAAGCAGCATCCGTGCGGCGACGAACGGCTCCTCCTCGTCGCCCAAAGATGGGCCACGAGGCACGTCGGGGACCTCGCTGGTGCCGTCCGGATGGACGAGCACCGGAGGCGGATAGCCCGCACTTGCCATGACGCAGTCACCGGTGAGCGGGTCGTACACCACGTACGCGCACGTGGCTCTCAGCGGTTCGTCGCGCAGCGGGTCCGCAGGCGGCAACGCGGACCGTTCCGCTGCCAGACGGATCACGGTGTCATTGAGGCGGGCGAGGAGTTCGTCAGGATCCAGCTCTAGTGCGGCGAGGGCGTTGATCGCGGTGCGCAGTTGCCCCATGGTGGTGGCGGTGTGGATGCCATGTCCCGCCACGTCGCCCACGGTGAGGGCGAGTCGGGCGCTGGACAGCGGAATGGCGTCGAACCAGCCTCCGCTCACCTCTGCGGGCCTGTGGAAATGGGCGACCTCGGCAGCCGTCTGAGAGGCGTGGCCCTGCGGCAGAAGGTGGCGTTGCAGGGTGAGGGCGATGGTGTGCTCGTGGGTGAACCGGCGGGCGTTGTCCAGGCACACAGCGGTGAGTGTTACCAGTTCGCCGACGAGAACCAGGTCGTCGGCAGTGAACGGGTCGGTCCGGGTGGAGCGGTAGAAGCTGGCCATGCCGAGCACGGTTCCGCGCAGCACGACGGGTGCGACGATCATGCACCGGACTCCAGCCTCGCGCAGCGCACGTCCCCGTTCCGGGTCCGCGGCCAGCCACGGGGTGTTCTTGTCCAGAGTGATCAGACGGGGCTCGAGGTCGTTGAGGCTCTGTGTGTATGGCGTGGGGAAGGGAAACCTGCTTGTCTCTCCGCCCGAAGACGCTCGCGGGTGGGCTGTTGCCGGCTTGTATGCGGCGCGCCGCATAGGCTCGTCACCGATGAGCGGCCCCAGTGGGGGTTCGTTCCCGCGAACCACCGCGTCCAGGACATCCACCACCGCAGTGTCCGCGAACTCCGGTACGGCCACGTCCGCGAGTTCGCGGCAGGTCGTGATCACGTCGAGAGACCTGCCGATCTTCTTTCGGGCCGCCTCGCGCACGGTTGCGCGTGCCCGCCCTCGCTCACGCTCGGTGACGTCGGTCAGGGAGGCCACAGCGCCCAGAACCTGACCGTTCTCATCCTGGAGGCGGAACACGGAAACCGAGTAGATGTGCTCGGGACCGGCCTCGGCGGGCGGGCGGCCCCGCACAAGACGGTCAAGGGCCGGTACGCCGGTGCTCAGCACGGCGCGGGCCATCGCCTCCACGCCCTCGGGGTCAGCCATATTCAAGGCCTCGGTCACCGGATGACCGAGCAGGCCGTCGGCCGCGGTGCCACGCATTCCCGCGGAGGCAGTGTTGATGCGTTGGATGCGCAGGTCCGCATCCACGACCAACAGCCCAGTCGGCGCCTGCGTGAACAGGACCTCCAACAGCGCTGTTCCGACCTCGTCGCCGAGTTCGCCGCCGTGGTTCCCGGCCGCCCACACCCCCCAGGCCACTGTGCCGTCGGCACGGATCAGCGGCTGCACTCGGAGATCAGTGCCTGCTGCCGCGCCGGACCCATGCGGGCCGCATCCCCGCCGCATGGGGTCATCTGTCCGGCCCGCTGCCTCGGTGACGAGGGTCGTGGCTGGGCGCCCCACGGCGTCGGAGGCAGCCGTGCCGAGCAAACTTTCGGCTTCTCGGCTCCACGTCACCACCACACCGTTCGCGCTCACCACGAACAGGGGATCTCGATGCCTCACAGGCAGGTCACCTCCGCTGAACGATCCGGCTCCCTGACCACACTGGCTCATCGATCGCGGCTGCCACACCGCCGCCTCCCGCTGCACAACAGTGCCCGGGTACTCCAGCCTGCCCCCAGCCGTTGCAGCGCGCCAACCGTCCCCTGAGCAGGTCTGCCGTACCTATCCCACCCGCGGGAGATAGGTACGTCGGAGCTCGGCATCGAGACGATGGCGCGCGTCGCCATCGAGCGGGGCCTGCCCTTCGCCTGGATGGCCGCCAGCGCCAGCTACGGCAAGGGCCCCGCCCTGCGCACCTTCCTGCATGAGCGCCCTGCCCGAGGTGATGAGGGCCGGTCACGCTGCCGGTGGCCGGCCCGCCCGGTAAGCCAGACCGGACGCATCCGTCCCGACGCCCACATCCTTCACCTGGAAGTACGCACCTGGCGCCCATGCTGAGCCTGCCGCACATTCGTGCAGCCGCGAAGGAAGCACTGCAACAGGTGATAGGCAGGTCGTAGGCCGCTGAAGCGCTTTGTGTTGGCGCTGCACGGTAGTCCTGCTCCCACCCGGGCCCTACCCGAACCGCTTGCCGTGACCGATCTTGCATCACGGCGCCTAGCCCCATCCTCCGCACGTGGCACGTTCGGGTGATCGGGTGGTATGACTGCCGCTTCGGGGGTGGAAGTCCGTTCGGGTGGGGTGTGCCGATATCTCGTGTGCGTTGTTCCCGGGTTCAACGTCCCCGCATGGTGGTGGAGTTGGCTCCTGTGGTGGAGAAGCGTCTGGGTGCTCTGCCTGCCTCTGCCGAGTTTCTGCGCCGACTGGACGTGGCCGAGATCATCGACGAGTTGTGTTCGTGAGCCGGATTCCGGTGACCACTTCGGGGTGGATGCGGACAGCGAGGTCCATGGCCTGGTCCACCCAGGGCTGCAGATGCTGCTGGTAGTGCTCCAGTTCGGTGGGGTCGGTGACCAGGCCGGCATAGCCGGTGGCGATCACGCTCCAGCCGGTTTGGGTGTCGGGGTCGATGACGTCGGCTTCGTAGGCGACCACGACACCTGGAGCCGGGCTGTTCTGGACGTGGGCTGCGAGGGCGGCACCGTGGTGGGTGCGGACGATGATGTCGCCGCCGAGCACGATGTGGTTGACCGGGCGGATGGCTGGCAGCGCGTGCTGGGTGAACACGATCCGCCCCAGCGAGACGGTGCCCAGCAGGTGCAGAGCGCCTCGGCAGGAGCAAGTTCGAGGGTGCGGCGGCTCGGGGTGGGGGTGTCCGGGTTCCAGGGGCGGACCGGTTCCCCGCTCATTGGGCGTTCCACAGCGGCTGTTCCGGCATGGTCACGTGTCCTTTGCACAGGTCACAGCGGGTGCAGACATGATCAGTAGACGGGTCCGAGCAGTGTGGCGTTAGGGCCGTTCGGCCCTTACTGGGAGGGATTCGGGCCCGGTTCGCCCTGGCTCACGGACGCCACTGCTCGCGCCACCGCTGCAGTTCATAGGGCACCGCGAGAGCGCGGAGGGAGACCTCAGCGAAGATCACCCCGAGTGGCAGTCCGGGTCCTGCGGGTCTTCGCCAAGGATCCGCTGTTCGCACCCGTGCAGGACCCGTTGCAGGGCGTGGACGCGGGAGGCCTGCCTCAGGAACCAGGGCCGGGTGTCACCTGGCACCTGTCCGCTCGGCCTTCGACTGCGAGATCGGCATCCCAGCCCCCAGATCCGTGGGAGCTGCTTTCGCAGCAGCTATCGCTGGAGCAGCTTCGCCACCCGCTGATAGGACTCAAGTCGTTGCTGTTCCCGGGCGGCGCGGACGTCCGGATCGGGTGTCAATCCCCTCGAGCCGTGGAGATCTTTCAAGCGGCCAACTCCACTGTGGGGTCGGTCTGATGGTCTTGTTCGTAGTCGGTCGGGCTCCGGTATCCGCACACGTTGTGTAGCCGACGGGTGTTGTAGAAGCCGGTGATCCAGGTGGCGATCTTCAGCCGGGCCTCGGTGCGGGTGGTGAAGGTGCGCCGGTGGACGTATTCGACCTTGAGCACGCTGTTGAACGCCTCGCTGACGGCGTTGATGCCCCTATGGATGTCAAGCGGCGTCTCGGGCTGGTTCCGTGGGCTGTGCCGCGGTGTTTGCGGGGACGATGTGCCGGTAGATCTCTCGTGCGACGTACCGTTTCAGGCAGCGGATGATCTCGCGTTTGGTCTTGCCCTCCGCGAGACGTCGCCGCAGGTAGTCCTGGGAAGGGCCCGCCCAGCGCAGGCGGCTGAGGACGATCCGGTAGAGAGCGGCGTTGGCCTGGCGGTCGCCGCCGCGGTTGAGTCTGCGGCGCTGAGTCTTGCCGGAGGATGCCTCGACCGGGCTGGTGCCACACAGGGCGGCGAAGGATGCCTCGCTGTCGAGGCGTTCAGGGTTGTCACCGGCCGAGATGAGCAGGGCTGCCGCGGTGTCCGGGCCGACGCCGTGCACGTCGAGCAGACCCGGAGTTCTCGCTTGGATCGCTACCTCGAGGATCTCGATGCCTGCCAGCTGCAGGTGGCGCAGAAGTCCGGCGCCGTAGGAGCCGGTGCCCTCGATGCCGATGCGGCGCACGTCGCCGAAGGTGCGCATCCAGGCAAGCAGCGCGCGGTAGCCGGCCCGGGTCGTGGAGAACGCTTCGGTGTCCAGCACATGGTCGTCGGTGCCGATCACAGCGGCGACGTGCAGGTCCTTGTGGGTGTCCACGCCCCCGATGGCGACGCGGGAGACGGGTGGAATGCTGGCCATGTCGGCCTCCTCGCAGAAGATGAGCGCGGTGGGTCAGCGCGCGTTCACCGAGGCGGCGGACAAGACAGTGATGGGACCTTGGCCAGGCTCTCCTTAAGTCACTCCCGTCGGCGAGGCGAGCGCCTCGCCGGGATGCTCCCGGGCCACCGACAAGTCCGAGGAAGGACAGTGCCGTCGATCGGAGTGCGGGTCAGGAGGCCGCGAGAGCATCCCGGCACCGGCATCCTGGCGCGTCCGTCGCTGTGCGAGTCAAGAAGCCCGGGACATCCGGTACTTCACATACTCACTGTCGCTGTGGAAGATGACGCCCTTGACGTCGCCGCCACGGGTGGCCGCGGCCATGTTCAAGGACGCAACGACGAGTTCTGCGTCGTGACGTGCACCCATCGCGTAGCCGAGCAGGCGGCGCGAGAACGGGTCGATGACGGTGGCCAGATACAGCTTGCCCTCACCGGTGGCGATCTCTGTCATGTCGCCGCACCACACCTGGTCCGGAGCGTCGGCGGTGAAGTCGCGGCGGACAAAGTCCGCGAACGCGGGCCGTTTGCCGGGGCGGGTCAGCCCGCCCCGTCGGCGGATCTTCCGTCCGGCCAGGCCGAGTTCGGCCATGAGACGCGCGACGGTGTTCACCGAGACGCGCCAGCCGGCGCGGATCAGGAGGAGCCAGACCTTCGGAGAACCGTAGGTGCCGCCGGAGTTCTCGAAGATCTGCCGGATCGCGTCGGCCAGCTGTCCTCGCCGCACTTCACGAGCGGTGGTGGGCTTGTCGCGCCACTTGTAGAACCAGGACTCCGACACTCCCAGAACCCGGCAGGCCAGGCGGTGCGGGACGTGGTGCTCGGTCCTCTGGTTACCGATGAACGCGGCCAGGGCGGCCGGGTCCGTTTCGGTCACTTCACCCAGAGGACCATGCATCGCTTGAGGACGTCACGCTCCATCTCCAGCTCGCGGATCCGCTTGTTCTTCTCCGCCGCATCCCGCCGCAGCCGCTCCAGCTCGGCCCGCTCGGCTTCGCGCAGCCGCCCGCCCGGTACGGGCTCGGCAGGCTGGTCGGACGACGCCGACCCGTTGCGCCGCCACCGTGACACCCAGCTGTGCAGCGTGCCGGAATGCACACCGAGCTCCTCGGCGACCTCCGGGATCGGCCTGCCCGTCTCGATCACAATGCGTACAGCACCCTCACGAAACTCAGGCGTGTACGTCCGTTGCTTGGACCCCATGAACCCCAACTTCCCCTGCACTCACGGACTCCACGCTAGGAGGGGAGGGACATAGGTCAGGTCGCGGGCAGCGATGGCAGGGGCCGACTGGCGATCTCCTGTGCTTCGGCGCGTGTCATACCGAACATGCGCAGCAGGCGAGTGGCCAGTTGATCGGAAACATGCTCGGCATCGAGGTCCGGGCGGGTCTCCAGCAGGTGGAGTACTCCGAGCAGGGCGCCGCCGACCATGGCCACGGCGGTGTGCGGGTCGTCGATGTCCAGCCGTCCGTTGTCGGCGGCGGCCTGCAGGTCACGCATCGCTCGCGGGGCCAGGCCGCTGCCGGAGGTCAGGTAGGGCATGCCGGTGCGGACGAGGATCCTGGCGATCTGTGTGTGGGTGCGCTGTAGCCGGCCGGTCAGCCGGACGCTGGCGGCGAAGATCTCCGCGGGGTCCTTCAGGTCTCCCACGACGGATTCCAGGAGTGCGCCGTGTTCCTCCAGGGTGAGGGCGACGGCGGCGTCGAACAGCTCGTCCTTGCTGGTGAAGTGGTTGTAGAAGGAGCCGAAGCCGACGTCCGCCGCCTCGGTGATCTCCTGGATGCTCACGTCGGTCCGCCCCTGCTCGGCGAGAAACCCCTGCGCGGCGGCGATCAGGGCGGCCCGGGTACGCGCCTTGCGCCGGTCGAGGCGGTTGGGCGTCCGGCTGTTGGCCTGGCCCTGTCGGTCGATGCTCATCTCTCCATCTTATGCGATAAATCAGTTCTGATTATTACATCACCACTGATGGCTATTGACGAGAGTGTCATCTGGGCTGATTCTCTCATCACTACTGACTGGAGTTGCTCGCGGGAGCGGTCCGGTCGACGCCTGTACAGGACTCAGGAGAGCCGATGAGTATCCAGGTCGTCCGCACCACAGACGGCTGGTGGGTGGGGAGCGGCACGGGACGGCTGCACCGCGTCGACACCGATGCGGACACCACGGCCGGCCTGCTCGCCGACCGCTTGGCCGTGCAGGAGGCGGCTGCCCGCGCTGCGGCCGACCCCGACGCCGGGCTTTCCGTTGGAGAAGCCGAGCTGCTGTCGCCGGTCACCGCCCCGTGCCGGGTGGTGGCGCAGATGGTCAACTACCGTTCCCACGCGGTGGATTCCGGGTTCGACCCGGACACCGTCCCGCCCGCGTTCTTCCGCAAGGCGTCGGGGTCCGTCAGCGGCCCGTACCAGGACATCGTGCGGCCGCCGCACGTGCGCTTCCTGGACTACGAGGTGGAACTCGGGCTGGTGATGGGTGCGGACCTGCCGGTCGGCACCGAGGTCACCGACGCTGCCCTGTCCAAGTACGTCGCCGCGCTGGTCGTCGCCAACGACGTCAGCGCCCGCGACCTGCAACTGCCCAAGACCCAGTTCTACGAGTCCAAGTCGTACCCCACCTTCACCCCGCTGGGTCCCCGGCTGCTCCTGGTCGATGCCGACGATCTGGCCCGCCTGCCGGACCTGCGGCTCACGCTGAAGGTCAACGGGGCCACCCGGCAGGACCGCACCACCACGGACATGATCGTCCGACCCGCGCGCGCCCTGAGCCTGCTGGCCCGCTTCCAGACGCTGCAGCCCGGTGACGTCCTGCTCACCGGAACGCCCGGCGGCACCGCCCTGAGATCTCCGGGCAGGCTCCTGACCACGGTGGCCGCCCTGCTGCCCCCGCACAAGCGCTGGCAGAAGTTCTTCGCCCGGCAGCAGGCGAACCCCGACTACCTCAAGGACGGCGACGTCGTCACGGCCCGGATCGCGACCGATGACGGCGTACTCGATCTCGGCGAGCAGCGCACGGTGGTGCGCGCCCGCTGACGACTCCCGGGACCCCCGCCCGGGATCGGCCGGCCCGGCACCCCCGTACCGGGTCGGCCACTTGACCCCATCCCTCACCCTGCAAAGGCGCACCGGTGACATTCACACCCACCGATCTGCTGTGGCCCGCTCACGACACCTCACCGGACCTGTCCGCGATCGAGGCCGTCCCGCTACATGAGCGTGGCCTGCCCGCCACCACCTACGACACCATGCTGCGCGCCGCCCGCCTGTGGCCCGACCGCCCGGCCCTGACGGTGCTGCCCGACGCCGCGCGCTTTCTCCGTCCCGCCACCGTGACCTTCGCGCAGCTGCGCGACCAGGTGCACCGCACCGCCAACCTGCTGCACTCTCTCGGCGTCACCCGCCGCGCCGCCGTGGGTCTGCTCTCGCCGAACACGTCGGAGCTGCCCGGCGCGCTGCTGGCCGCGCAGGCCGCGGGCATCGCCGCGCCGGTGAACCCGGTCCTGGCGTCCGAGCACGTCGAGCAGTTGCTGCGGCGCGGCGGCGCGCGGGTGCTCATTGCTGCCGGTCCGCAGCTGGATGCGCAGGTGTGGGCCACGGCCCGACAGGTCGCCGCGACTCTGCGGCTGGACGCGTTGCTGGCCCTGGCCCCCACCACGACCGAGGGCCCCGCGCCCGTTCTGGAACCGATCGAGGGCGTGCGCGTGGGCTACCTCGCGGAGCTGGCCGCGTCCCATCCCGCCGACCGGCTGGTGGACATCGATCCCCCGGCCGCCGACGACCTGGCCGCCTACTTCCACACCGGCGGCACCACCGGCACTCCCAAGCTCGCCGCGCACACGCACACCAACGAGGTCGTCGACGCCTGGATGGTGGCCGCGAGCATCCCCCTCGACGAGGACGCGGTGATGTTCGCGGCGCTGCCGCTGTTCCACGTCAACGCCCTGATCGTCACCCTGATCGGCCCGCTGCTCCGCGGCCGGCAGGTGGTGTGGGCCGGGCCGTTGGGCTACCGCGATCCCGAGCTGTATCCGGTGTTCTGGAAGCTGGTGGAGCACTACCGCATCGCCGCCATGTCCGGCGTGCCCACCGTGTACTCCGTCCTCGCCCATGTCCCCGTCGACGCGGACATCTCCAGCATGCGGTTCGCCGCCGTCGGCGCCTCCCCGCTGCCGCCCGCCGTACGGGCGTCCTTCGAGGAGCACACCGGCGTCCCGCTGTGCGAGGGCTACGGGCTGACCGAGGCGACCTGCGCCTCCGCCCTCGGCCTGCCCGGTCACACCCGCCCCGGCAGCATCGGCCGGCGCCTGCCCTACCAGCAGGTCAAGACTGTGCGGATCGACCCGGACACCGGCGAGTGGCACGACCTGCCGCCGGGCGCCACCGGGGTGCTCGCCGTCAGTGGGCCGGTGGTCTTCGCCGGGTACGTTGCCGAGCGCACAGCCGACGAGCCTCGCCTAGAAACCGCCGGGAAGATCCGCGACGGCTGGCTGGACACGGGCGACCTGGCCCGTATCGACGCCGACGGCTTCATCCATCTCGCTGGCCGCGCCAAGGATCTGATCATCCGCGGGGGCCACAACATCGACCCCGCCGGGATCGAGGACGCCCTCCTCGCCCACCCGGAGGTCACCGCCGCCGCGGCGGTCGGCCGCCCCGACCCGCACGCTGGCGAGGTGCCCGTCGCCTACGTCACCCTCGCCCCCGGCGCCGAGGCCGACTCCGCCGAGCTGCTCACCTGGGCCACCGAACGGGTCCCCGAACGCGCCGCCGCCCCGCGCGAGGTGCTCCTGATCGACGCCATCCCGCTCACCGCCGTCGGCAAGCCCTACAAGCTCGGCCTGCGCCTGGACGCCACCCGCCGCGCGGTCCACGCCGAACTGGCCGCCCAGGGCGCGGACTGCGACCCGGAACGCATCCTGTGCCGACCGTACGACGGCAGTGTCCGCGTCACGGTGCCCGCCCTTGCCGACGAGGCGGTGCGGCGCAGGGTCACCGCGGCCCTCGACCGGTACGTCCTGCACTGGCAGTACGCCCCCAGCAAGCCACCTGAGAGAGAAATCCCATGAGCACCACCGCCATCGTCCTCGCCGTCTTCCTGGCCGGGATCTTCCTCCTGCTTGGGTCGGCCAAGCTCGCGGCAGTCCCCGCGATGCGCCTGGCCGCGGCCCACGTCGGCATGACCACCACCCACTACCGCCTGCTGGGTGCTCTGGAGGTGGCGGCAGCGGCCGGTCTGCTGCTCGGCCTGCGGATCACCGCGCTCGGTGCCGCCGCCTCGACGGGCCTGATCCTGCTTATGGCCGGAGCCGTCGTCGTCCACCTGCGCAGCGGCGATCCGGCGGCCCGCTGCCTGCCGGCCGTCGTCGTGGGTGCCTTTGCTGGCGCTCACCTCGTCGTGCTGGCCGGCGGCTAGCCGACCGCACACCCTGCGCCGACGTTCGGCGTGTCGCCGTGACCGTCCAGCCGCCGCCCGGGACCCGAGGAGCATCACGATGAGCCGCATCGACGTCCGCCAGCATCTGCCGCCCCGCACCTCCATGCGGTGGCCGACCTAGCACAGCGTCCACACTCACGGCCGCCGCCGCGGGCCGCCTTCCATTCGTACGGCGCCCACCGCATCTCCACCGCCTTGGCCGCCGAGGCCCGGAACGGCCTCTGATTCGACACCGCCGGTTTCCAGCAGCCCCTCCGTGCTGTTCCGGGCGGCCGACGTGCGCCCGCCGCGACGGGCGCCTTTCGCAACCGACCAGCCTTTCGCATCCGTACTCGCCGCCGCTCACTCAACCCGCGAGCCGGATCGGCGCCCCGCCTCGATCAATCGACCGGGGAAACGCCCTTGGCGCTCTTCCCCTGCCTCTCCTGAGCCGTCCCCACCCCATGGCCCCGAGCCGTGACACCCCATGGAGTACCCATGAACGACATCGACGTCCCCGTCCTCATCGTCGGCGGAGGCGGTGCGGGGCTCACCGCCTCCATGCTGCTCAGCCACATGGGCATCGAGTCCCTGCTGGTCACCGCCTGGCCCAGCACCTCCGTCCTGCCCAAGGCCCACGTCCTCAACCAGCGCGCCATGGAGGTCATGCGCGACGTCGACACGGCCGACACCATCTACGCCGCCTCCACCCCGGCCGAGCAGATGTCCCACACCGCCTGGTACGTCGGCCTGGCCGGCGACCACGAGGACTATGGCCGCAGGGTCGCCAGGACGGAGGCGTGGGGAGCCGGCGGGCACTCTCCGGAGTGGCTCGCGGCCAGCCCCGAGCGACAGGCCAACCTGCCCCAGATCCGCCTGGAGCCGGTCCTGCGCGCCCGCGCCGAAGAACTCGCGCCCGGCAGGGTCCGCTTCCACCACGAGCTGACCGGACTCGCCCAGGACGACGAGGGCGTCACCGCCACCGTCACCGACCGCGACACCGGCGAGACCTACCGGGTGCGGGCCCGCTACCTGCTGGGCTGCGACGGCGGCCGCACCGTCGGACCCGCCGTGGGAATCGCCCAGGAGGGCGTGCGCAACCTCGCCCGCGTGGTCTCCTTCCACATCTGCGCCGACCTCTCCCGCTGGGCGCGCGACCCGGACGTGCTGATCCGCTGGCTGTGGCTGCCCGACCTCGGCATCCCCGGCGTGCTCGTGCCCATGGGCCCCGACCACTGGGGACCGGAGTCCGAGGAATGGGTCTTCCACCTCAACTACGGGCCCGAGGACGGCCGCGCGCTGGACGACGAGTCCGTCCTGGCCGACCTGCGCACCGGACTGGGCCTGAGCGAGGAGGACCTGACGGTTCACATGATCTCCCGCTGGACCCTGGAGGGCGTGGTCGCCGACCGCTACCGCGCCGGCCGCGTCCTGATCGCCGGCGACGCCGCCCACCGCCACCCGCCCACCGGCGGCCTCGGCCTGACCTCCGCCATGCACGACGTCCAGAACCTCACCTGGAAGCTCGCCGCCGTCCTCGACGGCCATGCCGACGACGCCCTGCTCGACACCTACGAGGCCGAACGGCGCCCGGCGGACGCCACCAACGTCCAGCGCTCGCTGGAGAACGCCATGAACCACATCGCCATCAACGCCCTCTTCGGCGGCGGGCCCGAGGCCGGCGAGGAGGAGAACTGGCGGCAGGCCCGCCGCCTGTGGAGCGAGGACCCCGCCGACGCCGACTTCCGCCGCACCTTCCTCGCTGCCGTGGCCGCCCAGTCCATGGAGTTCAACGAACTGGGCGTCGAGTTCGGCTACACGTACGACTCCGCGGCCATCGTCCCCGACGGCACTCCCGCACCCGAGAACCCCGACCCGGTCCGCATCTACCGGCCCGCCGCCCGTCCCGGACACCCGCTGCCGCACGCCTGGCTGGAGGACCTCGACGGAAACCGCGTGGCCCTGGCCCGCCTGGTCCGCCCCGGCCGCTTCCTGCTGATCGCCGGAGAAGACGGCCGGGCCTGGTGCGAAGCCGCCGAGAAGATCGCCGCGGAGAGGGGGCTGACGCTGGACGCCATCCGGGTCGGTCACCTCGAGGGCGACTACCGGGACCTGCGCTCCACCTGGACCGCCGCCCGAGGCCACACACCGCAAGGCGCCGTCCTCGTGCGCCCGGACCGCTTCATCGGCTGGCGGGCCCACGACGCGGCCACCGACCCGGTCGCCGAACTCACCACCGCACTGGACACCCTGCTCGCACGGTAGGAACCGCTCAACTGCCGTGCCACCCGGCCTGCCGATCACCGCCGCAGTCGGCGGGCCGGGCTCCCAACCCTCACCCCCGCCTCGCCTCCGGGGCACCGCGGCACCCGCCCCGCCATCGCGACAGGTCGTGGAGGCCACAGGAAGGAATCCCCCGTGAACGACCCGACATTCACCCCCGTCCCTACTGCAGACGCCCATCAGGGCCTGCACAGCGAGCAGGGAGCCCTGCGCGGTGAGCACCCCGGCCGGGCGGCCCAGCCCGTCATCAAGGTGGTTGACCTGGCCTGGCTGGAGTTCACCAAGCCCGACCTGGACCGGGCCGAGACCTTCGCCCACGACTTCGGCTTCATCACCGCTGCGCGTACCGATGACACCCTCTATCTGCAAGGCGGCATAGCCGGACCGCACTGCTTGGTGATCCGCCGCGGCCCCGCTTCACGGTTCATCGGCCCCGCGTTCCAGGCCGCCGACGCCGCCGACCTCGACCGGCTGGCCCGCGCCACCGGCCACAAGGTCCGGCCTCTCACCGAGTTCGGCGGCGGCCGCGCCGTGGACCTGCTCGACCCGTCCGGCATCCCGGTCCGCGTCGTGCACGGCGTCACCGAGCAGCCCGCGCGACCGCTGCAACAGCCCCTGGTCCTCAACACGGGTACCCCGACCGGCGCCGCCGCTCGCATCAACGCCACCCAGCGCCCGCCCCGCAAACCCTCCCAGGTGCAGCGCCTGGGCCACGTGGTGCTCTCCACCCGGGTCTTCCGGCGGGCCTTGGACTGGTACCTGCAGCACCTCGGCCTGATCGTCAGCGACTTCCTCTACCTGGACGGGCAGCGCGACCGCGGCCCCACCATGGCTTTCATCCGCTGCGACCGCGGCGACGAGCCCGCCGACCACCACACCCTGGCCATGCACCTCGGCCCCGACACGGGCTATGTCCACTCCGCCTATCAAGTCGCCGATCTTGATGCGCTCGCCGCCGGCGGCGAGTACCTGCGCGAGCGCGGCTACCACCACTCCTGGGGCATCGGCCGGCACATCCAGGGCAGCCAGATCTTCGACTACTGGCGCGACCCCGACCGCTTCATGCTGGAGCACTACGCCGACGGCGACGTCTTCGACAGCACGCTGGAACCCGGCTGGGCCGCGATGTCCGCCTCCGGCCTGTCCCAGTGGGGCCCGCCCGCCACCCGGGACTTCCTCGGCACCTCCCCCTCACCGGGGGCGCTCCTCCAGGCGATCTCCGCGCTGCGCGAGGACAACGAAATCGACCGCGCCCGTCTGCTCGGTCTGATGAAAGCCCTGAGCAATTGAATCCTCCCCCAGCTGAAGCAGGGGGATTCCTGGCTCACGCTGCCTGCGGGTCAGCGACCCAACAGGTCTTCCGCGATCAACACCAGCCGGGTTAAAACCAGCCCGGTTTGATCCAGCAAAGCTTGGAGGCGCATGTGCTGTCCTGGCTCTCGATCAGCACGGTGTGCACGCTTGGTTCTCGCACCACACGGCGCGCAGCCTACCCAATCAGGTGGACGGTGTTTCGCCCTGAGGGCGAACACCCTTTCCTGCCCTGCTCCGCAGGAGTCCGATTCTCCCCCGCAAGCGGGAGGTACCCCCACCCCGGCCTGAAGGCCGGGGCATCCTCGGAGGAACCCGGTGACCGCCACCACCCCTGAGCGCGTGCCCGTCGTGGTGATCGGTGCCGGGCCCACCGGGCTGACCGTCGCCACCCTCCTCGCCCGCCACGGCGTGCCCGTCCTGGTCCTGGAGCGTCACCGCGCCCCGTACCCGTTGCCGCGCGCCGTCCACCTGGACGACGAGGTGCACCGCATCCTCCAGGCGCGCTCTCATACCTCTCCCCGATGGAGTTCGAACAGCACCACCACAGGACAGCTAAACTCTCACTCGCAGCATGAACCCTGTGTCCACACTCCGGGGGTCACCTCAGGGAGCGCCTGTTCCGCCCAGACTGCCTTGCCATCGGGCGTGTACCGCGTACCCCAGTTCTGGGCCAGCTGGGCGACGATGAACAGCCCGCGCCCGCCTTCATCGATGGTCCGCGCATGGCGCAGGCGCGGTGTGGCGGGGCTGGTGTCGTGGACCTCGCAGGTGAGGGCGCGGTCCTTGATCAGGCGCAGGCTCAGCGGTGCGCTGCCGTAACGGACGGCGTTGGTGACGAGTTCACTGACGATCAGTTCGGTCGCATAAGCCACATCCTCGTCCACGCCCCAGTCGGTGAGCCGCATGTGAGCGTGGGTGCGCGCTGTGGCCGCGGCTGTGGGGTCCTGGTCCAGAGGCCAGGTGGCGACGTGATCGGCGGGGAAGGTGTGGGTGCGGGCGAGCAGGAGGATGGCGTCGCCGGGACCGGTGTTGCCCTGTAGGCGATAGAGAACCTCGTCGCACAGGTCCTGCAGCGGCCGGGCAGGTGCCTCAAGCGCCTGGAGGAGAGCGTCCGGTGTACGGGTGGAGGAGGACGTCGGAAGGATGGCGGGGGTACAGAGAGCGAGGACGTCGCCTTCGGAGAGGGTGACGCCGGTGTTGGCGAAGGGCGGTCCCGCAGTGCTGCCCAGCGGGGGTCCGCCGCCGCTGGAGTCGAGCCGTTCGGTCGAGCCGTCGGGGTGGGCGATCACGGGCGGGGGCTGACCGGCGCGGGCGATGGTGCAAGCGCGGGCGATGGGGTCGTAGACCGCATACACGCAATGCGCGGTGAGCCCTTCGCGGCGCAAAGGGTCGCCGGGTGGGCGAGCGGCACGTTCCTGGGCGAGAAACAGGGCGGCGTCGTTGAGCCGCGCGAGCAGTTCGTCGGGCTCCAGGTCTAGCGCGGCCAGTGAGTGCAGGACCGTCCGTAGCTGCCCCATGGTCGTGGCGGCGTGGAGGCCTTGCCCGCTGACATCGCCGACTACGAGCGCGGTGCGGGCGCCGGGCAGGTCGAAGGTGTCGTACCAGCCACCTCCGCCCCGGTCGCCGAGCGCCACGAGATGGGCGGTTTCGACCGCGGTCTGTGAGGAGGGGCGTGACGGCAGCAAGCGGCGCTGGAGAGTCAGGGCGATGGTGTGTTCGCGGGTGTAGCGCCGCGCGACGTCGAGACTCAAAGCGGTATGAGAAGCCAGACCGAGGGTGAGCTGGACATCGTCCTCGGTGTACGGGTCGGCCTCCTTGGTGCGGTACAGACTCAGCAGTCCGAGGACTGTCCCCCGCAGCACCAGGGGCGCGGTGAGGAGTACGTGGGCACCGGATGCGCGGATGGCCTGCGCACGCGCGGGGTCGGCTGCGAACCACGGTGTGTCGGCATCCAGAAGGACGAGGCGCGGCTCGAGATCGGTCAAGGCCTGCGCATAAGGCGTCGGATACGTCACGCTGCGCACGTCCCCGACCGGATGCGCCTGGGCCTGATTGGCCCCGCCGCCGACCCGCGCAGCGACACGGCGGAGGGGCACATCCCGCTCCAGGGGACCCAGCGGGGGTTCCTCCCCGCGCACAACGGCGTCCACCACCTCCACCACGGCGACATCGGCGAAATCTGGCACGAGGCAGTCCACCAGCTCCTGGCAGGTGGTCACGAGGTCCAGGCTGCGGCCGACCTGGTCGCGCACTGTCCGGAGGACACCGATGCGGCGACGATCTTTCTCACGGGCAGTGACGTCGAGGATCACCGCCAGCGCTCCCAGGACGTGCCCGTCCGGATCATCAAGCCGGAATGCCGAAACCGAGAACACGTATTCCGGCCCAGGGGCATGCCTGGCGCGCACGCGTACCAGGCGCTCGCGGGCGGGTGCGCCGCTTTCCAGCACGGTGCGGAGCATGGCGTCATTCCCGGCCGGGTCCGACAGGTTGTACACGTCGGTGAGGTGACGGCCCACGAGCTGTTCGGGAGACTCGTCGCCCAGGATCGGTGGGTTGACGGTGGCCCGCACAATGCGCAATTCCTGGTCCAGGACATGCAGGCCCATGGGCGATTGAGCAGAGAGCGCGCCCAGCAGGGCCGCACCGACCGCCGACGAGACGGACGCGTCCGCCTGCGCCTGAAACACCGCCCAGTCCACCGAACCATCAGCGCGTAGCAGCGGCCGTACCCGTAGTTCCACACGTGACTCAGCGCTATTCCCCCGCAGTCGTGAGACCACGCGGCGGGTAGAGGCTGTCCCCGTCCGGCTGACCACACGGTCGACCGGCTGCCCCACCACCTCGGCTGCGGTGCACCCCAGCAGCTCCTCCGCCTCGCGGCTCCACTGCACCACTGTCCCACCGCTATTGATCACCATAAGGGAGGCCTCGCGCGTCACAGGCCATCACCTCCACTCCCAGCCTCCTCCTAGTTGCCACCGTGTGCCTTCGATGCTGGAAGGGCGTGCGGGGCGGACTGGGCCTGCCAGTGGCAGCAACGGCAATGGGCGGTCGAGAACGCCAGGGGCTGGGGACGCCATGTGGCCCGAGTTGCGCCGTGCCGAATCAGTGCACACTGTGCCCGTGGGCGTCGTAGGTGTACGTGAGCCACCGCGTGGGGCAGCGTCAGACGTAGCCCTTGCGCTGCACGAGGCCCAGGGCCAGGGCGCCCAGCGGGACATTCAGCCAGAACGTGAACAGCCGGTAGACGAGCACGGCCGAGGTGGCTGCGCCGGCCGCCACGCCGAGCGCGGTCAGCCCGGCGATGAGGCCGGCTTCGAGGGCGCCCAGTCCACCGGGGACGGGAGCCGCGTTGGCGACGAGGCGTGCCGCCATGTAGACGGCGCCGGCCTGGGCGAAGGGAAGATCGCCGCCGAACGCGTGCACGCTCAGCGCGAGTCCGACGACCTGGATGAGAGGCAGGCCGAGCGCGCCGGTGACGAGGAGGGCCAGCTTGGCGGGGTCGGACGCAATCCCGGTCAGGGTCGACCCGGCCGCGCGTAGGAACGGCCACACCTTCTCGCGCAGGAACCGTCGGCCTGGTGGGGTGACACCGAGCAGACCCCCGGCCGCGAGGGTCAGGGCGATAGCCGGCAGCACATGCCGGCCAGCGGGCAAATGCAGGTGCACTCCGGCGTGGTGCCGTCCGGCCCAGGCGAAGAACCCGGCGGCGAGCACGGCGTTAGCAACGGCGCCGGCCAGGCTCTGCAGCCCCACGGAGGCCGTGGCGGCCCCGGTCTCGATCCCCGTCTTCTGCAGGTACCGCAGGTTGAGCGCCATGCCGCCGACGTTGCTCGGGGTGATCCGGTTCAGGAACGAGCTGGCGAACTGCACCTCGTACGTGGGGCCGAATGGCAGCCTGGCCGGAATGGTGCCCATTTGCAGGCAGGTCGAGAACGCCTGGGAGATGAAGGTAACGGGCAGTACGGCGAGCACCCACCACCAGTTGGCGTCGTGCAACGCGGTGAGCACCGCCGGGGCGTTCGCCAACTGCGGCAGCACCAGGTGGAGGACGAGGAACGCGCCGAGGTCAGGTCGGATTGCGTGTCGAGAGCGTCAGCCAGTTCACGCAGCTGACGGGCGTGGTGCGAGAGATCGGGCGTCGTACAGGCGGGCCCGGTCCAGGGCCTGGGCGATCAGTGCACTGAAAGAGGTGAGGGTGAGGCGTTCCGCCGGGGTGAAGGGGTGGGGCTGGTCGTAGCCGAGCACGCAGGCGCCGACGGGGTCCACCGTGCTCGTAGTCCGGCTCGTCCAGCCAGGGCAGGACCTTCCACGGCCGGGCGGCCAGCAGGCGCGGGATGCTCTCGCCACGAGCTCGGCCGCGGTGCGGTCGACGAAGGTGATCCGTCCGTCCGGGGCCAGGGCGCAGCCGCCCTCGGGGAGGCGGGTGACGAAGTCCACCGCGGCGCGAGCCTCGGCCGGGCCCGTGGAATCACGGCGCGGTCGGGTCAGGTAGCGGGGCTCGGGCGGGGACACGAGGCGGTATCCGGCTTCGGCGGCGCTCTCGAGCAGCCTGGCCAGGCGGTCGCCAGCGGCGCCGATCCCCTTGCGCTCGGCACGGCTGAGCTCAGGCGGTCTTCCATGGGGCCATTCCAGCACCAGGACGCCCCACACGGCGGTACCGGTGGGGAGCGGGGCGAACGCCGCAGCACGCGGATGCGGGAAGAGCATGACGATCTGCGGATAGCGGCGTGCGTACTCCTCGCCCGAACCGATCCATACCGGGCGCCGCTCGCGTACCGCCTCGACCCTCGGATTCGGAATCGCGGAGGT
Source organism: Streptomyces sp. NPDC026500 (assembly GCF_055567635.1). Lineage (NCBI taxonomy): Bacteria > Bacillati > Actinomycetota > Actinomycetes > Kitasatosporales > Streptomycetaceae > Streptomyces > Streptomyces sp. NPDC026500. The sequence continues at coordinate 239,077 of NZ_JBVHQB010000013.1, forward strand.
AAGCCTCAGGCACAGCGGCTTGACCCATTCCGGGGACGCTCCGCTGTGCACTTCCATGCTCAGGACTTCACTGCCGGGCTCCATCAAGAAGATCGCACCCAGAGGTGGGCGCCCAGACGCTCCATGGTCCGGACGAGGGTCTGGTCCAGCAGCTCCCGCACGGCGGCCTGCTCCAGGTCCTCGACGGTGTGATCCGCCATGGCCACTCCAGCACAGCAAGGACTTTATCTGCAGAATATGCCGATATACCCCTCAGTCTCCGGCTGTGTCGTACGGAGGTGACGGCTGGTTCCGGACGGCGTCCGAACCGGTGGAGGATCTGTCACGTTTGGCGGGCGCTCGGGTGCGCCGAGCGGTCGTTCCCGGCCAGCGAACAGGGGGATCTGCCAGCCTGGTCCTCTGGCTTCCATCAGCCGGGCGAAAGGCCAACCGCAGCGGCGAGAGCGGGTGCGGTGACGGCCGGATCTCGCAAGATGCGGCGTGATGCCCACCAGGATCAGGGAGCGGTTCCGGCCGAGCACGGCGGCGGCTTGCTCGCGGACTGCGGGCACGCCGGCGCAGTCCAGGCGCCGTCCGCCGGTGGCCGCGTTCCGCCTTGACGGAAGCGTGGATTGCGGCGGTGGTCGCTGCTGGTAGTGAGGTTCTTCCGGTAGCCCGACCAGCATGGGAACGGACTCCTGTAGCCCGAATGGCGGCCTCCTGACGTATGTGCTGGAGTTGATAAGAGCCCTTTTGCGAGCAGTGGAAAGGCAGGGCCATGACGGAGACGACGGACCACATCACCCAATTGACGGAGCGGGCGAAGCACGCGCAAGAGCAGGTGCAAAGCGCCATCACCAAGAACCGGGAGCAGTTGTCGGCTGCGGTCGAACAGGCTCAGCAGGAGGCGGAGCAGCGTGCAGGGGAACTCCGCGGTGAGGCAGCCGAACAGAAGGCCGCTGCCGCTGCGTCACTGGAAGAGGCAAGGAACAAATGGCAGGAGCATGTAGCGACGGCCAAGATTCGTTTCCAGGAGCGCAAGGCCGAGCATGACGTGAAGCGCGCCGGGCACAACGCGGAGGATGCTGAGCACTATGCGTCGTTCGCGATCGACTACGCCGTCTCAGCGATCCTGGAGGCGGAATCCGCTTCATTGGAAGCGTTGCTGGCCCGTGCGGAGGCCGAAGCCCTGGCCAGCAGGTAGGCAGGATTCGTGCGCACCGGCATGCACTGCGTGACTCCCCGAGCCGCCCGGCCCCGCAGACGGTGCGTGACCTGCAGGCTGCGGCTGACAGTGGACGGTTGGACATCGACGACCCGCGGGCCGCTGTGGATATGGCTGGGGTGCTCTGCTCGGAGTGCTCCACCGGGTGGAGATCCGCCCCGGCCTGAACGCCGAGCCGCCCACCTTCTGCACTTGTTCGGCCTCCCCGCGCAAAAGCACAGGAGAACGCCACCCTGCCGTTGCCCGTCCTGCCTGCGGCCTGACCGGTCAAGCCTGGATATGCCTCGGCCCAGGGAGCGTTCGACGAGCGCAAACTGAGCTGCGATCCGAGCCGCCTGGATCGTTTCCTCTCCCAGATGGGGGGAGGGGGGCGGCGCCCCAAAGAGATGAACATGCGGTACTGGCCGCCCACCGCCCCTGCCGCCAGGGCCATCCCCCTCATCGCCTCGAGCGGATCAGCACCTGCGGCGAACGTCTTCTGAAGCGCTTGACATGCTCCCTGCGTCAGGTCGGCGATCAGCGCTTTCCGGAGGGACGTACCACTCACCAAGGACGGCATCTGCACCAAGGCACTGGAACTCATCGACGCCGACGGGGTCGATGCACTGACCATGCGTAGACTCGCGGCGGCACTGGACGCGAACCCGATGTCGCTGTACCACCACGTGCCGAACAAGGACGCCGTGCTGCGCGGCGTGACCGAACGCGTCGGCTCGCAGTTCCGTACGCCGGAGCGGGAGGATGCCCCCTGGCAGGACCGGCTACGTCAACTGTCACTGGACTTCCGCACGCTGGCGCACCGTCACCCCAAGCTGATGGGGTATTCCTTCGGGCGCGCCGACTTCATCCAGCCGGACGACCCGTTCTGGCGTGGACTCACCGAGGCACTCGCCGCCGCCGAACTGCCCACCCCGGACATCCCGCGCGTCGCCGCCACCCTGCGTGCCGTGTTCACGGGTCTGCTGGCCAGCGAACTGACAGGAGCGCTGCAACGGTGGAGCACCTTCCCGCCAGCAGCAGTTGACCCTGGCGGGGTTGAGGCACCCGCACCCTCGAACGATGTGATCGACACAATGTTCAGCGGTGCGCTGGACGCGGTGATCGCGGGCCTGGAAGCCCACCCGGCGCGAACCCGCACAACGGGATGACAGAGGAGAGGCAGCCGCGTGGCTTCGAAATCAGCCTCCCTCTCGTGGCCCCGCAGCACCGGGCCACTCGATGAAGTGGCAACGACCGCCGTCAGAACCATCGTCGGAGCGCGGACTGGGCGCTGCTCGCGGCCAGGACGCCCATCACGACGGCACTCGCTCGCTTCTCCGGCACCCGGCAGCAATCAGGGCGGCAATGACGATAGGGACGGCGTCACCCCCCGCCCTTGACACTCCCTGGCAGGGCGACCGTCAGCGCTTCCAGACCGCTGCCGAGCGCCATGGGGCGGCAAGTGGGATGGAAAACCCCCTCCCGCTCAACCCGGTTGAGAATGTCCGCCGCCCACTCGCCCAGGCTCCGGGAGAGCTTGCCGGGCCGCGCGATCCGGGGCGTGATCTCGAGGCAGTCCCGGACGCGGCACGAGCGGTCGCGCCTGGCCAGCGGAGGGAACCTGCGTCTGCCACTCTGGTCGTATGGGGTCCAATCGGTCAGTCGGCAACCGACCTGGACGGCGAAAGCGGGTGCGGTGATGGCGGGAGCCAAGGCGCGTCCCCGGGCGGTGGTCGTGATGAATCCACACTCGGGCGGAGGCAAAACTGCCCGTTTCGACCTGATCAACCTGGCTCAGGGTATGGGCGCACAGGCCTGGTCGACCAGTGCCGAGCACGACGCGACGGCACTCGCCAGGCTCGCGGTCCAGGAAGGGGCTGAGGTACTGGGAGTCGCGGGCGGAGACGGAACGGTATCGGCAGTGGCCGCAGTGGCCGCCGCCACGGACCGGCCGTTGCTCGTGGTCCCGGCCGGCACCCGGAACCACTTCGCCCGGGATCTTGGGCTCGACATCCGCAACCCAGCGTCCTCACTGAGCGCCCTGATCGATGGCCTACCCACCCGTGTGGACTTCGGCTTCGTAGGCCCGCACGCCTTCGTCAACAACGTCTCATTCGGCCTGTACGCCGACGCCCTGCTGGAGCCCGGGTACCGGGAGGACAAGGCGCATACCTTCGCTACGGTCGCCCCCGATTACTTCACAGGAAGACAATGCGTCGAGGCCGACGTGGAGACCCCGCGCGGAACCGTCCGACTCCCGCAAGTTGTGCTGGTCTCCAACAACCCTTACCACATCGCCACTCCGCGCTATTTGGGGCGCCGCTTCACACTCACCTCAGGACTGCTCGGCGGCATCGTACTCAAGCGCCCGACCGACACGCCGCCGGACCTCCTCCGGCACCTTCGAGGTGAGCTGCTGCGGCAGCAACCCGGCCCAGGTACACCGGGTGATGCAGCCATCGCCTGGACGGCGGCCGGCGTCACGTTGCACGGCCAGGCGCGGCAACTGCACGCAGGGATCGACGGCGAACCCGTGACGCTTCCTCTTCCCGTCACATGCGAGGTTCGGCCAGGTGGACTGCAAGTGCTGCTGCCCAGAGACCGACCAGGAATCCCACGGGAGCCGGTGCCCCCGCCGCTCCCAAGAGCACCGCGTGACCAGTGAGAACCTCGAACTCACTACCGGTAGACGATGCCCTTGTACGTGGTGCGGAAGACGAGCAGTGTCCAGAACTGGGCTGTGTCGCCGTAGGGAGGCATGGAGTAGGTGGGCAGGGCGCCGCCCGTACGACGTCACACTCTCCAGTTGCCACCCCTGTCCCTCGACACTCGAGCGCAGCGGACAGTAGATGCTCTGCCGCCCCGTGCGGGGTTTCGGGATGAGGTGAGTGTGCTCGCCGGCGTCGGCGGCCGTCGTACACCCGGTCCCGGCGTGTGGCCTGATTGTTTCCTCTGGTGACAGGGTGTGTGGGCGTGTAGCGTCTGCGTCAGCTGTCGTGGTTCGGAGTTCCCCTTTGCCCACGCCTTTGGTGTGGGCTTTTTGCTGTGCTGTGCCGCAGGGACCAGGGCGATCACCTCCGCCTTCCGCAAGCTGTGGGAGGCGTTCATCGACTGGAAGGCATGAGACATGGCTACGGGAACTGTGAAGTGGTTCAACGCGGAGAAGGGTTTCGGGTTCATTGCCCAGGACGGGGGCGGTCCGGACGTCTTCGCGCACTACTCCGCGATCAACTCCGCGGGCTTTCGTGAGCTGCAGGAGGGCCAGATCGTGACGTTCGATGTCACCCAGGGCCAGAAGGGCCCGCAGGCCGAGAACATCAACCCGGCCTGACCTTTCCCTCTCTCTCCTGCCCGCGGGCGCCGCGGTCGGCAAGCACGGCTGCCTCATACAGCCGCACCGCCCGACCCGAAACAATGGGCGCCTGGGCTTGGCGGGGGCGTCGGTGGGATCTGAGATGCACGGATCAGGGCTGCGCAGTTGCTGCGCGGCCCTGATCCGTGTCGAGACCGGCGTACCGCGCGGATGAGGTTGGCGCAGGGGAGCGTGGCCCGCCTCGACAGCGCGGCTGCGTGCGAAGGGCTTATGCCCATGATTCCGGCAGGAGTTCATCGACCCGCCCAGCGGGGTGCCTCCCACCCCACTGACTGGGCTGTGCGGTCAGCGGGGTGGCCTCCAGTCAGGTGGAGTTGGTGCAGGGTGTCTTCTGTGTCGTGTCTGAGGTGTTCGGGGGAGGCCAGGCGTTGCCACAGCGGGTCGGGGCGGCAGGGGACGGTGGCGTCGCGGGCGGCCCATTCCTCGGCGAGCTGTGTGTAGAGGGGTGTGCCCTGGTCCGAAGGTTCTGCGAGGGTCTGGCCACGGGCGTGCGCGGGGTGGGTGGGCCTACGGCGCGCGACGAACGCGATCGAGTCCGTGAACGCGCGGATCCGCAAGGCCGTCCGGGCCCGTGGGCACTTCCCGAACGAGCAGGCCGCTATCAAGTGCGTCTACATGGCCATCATGAGTCTCGACCCCACCGGCCAGGGACGTAAACGCTGGACCCAGCGATGGAAGGCCGCTCTGAACGCCTTCGACATCACCTTCAACGGCCGGCTCTCAGCCGCGCGCCGCTGAACCCCCAACAACTCCAAAACCACCGTTAACTTTACGGACCCCTTCAGTGGTTCGGAGACGTGATCGTGCACCGCCAGCCGGCCCCCTCGGTGCGATGCCGTTCCCTGATCACCGGATCGTGACAGTCGTGGCCTGCCCGTCACGGCACGTGCGACCCGCGTGAACACCCATACGCCACGGCGACTCATCAAGATGAAGGTCTCCCGCCACGGCAGCCGATGACAGTGCTGCCGGAATGCGCGTAACACGGGCTTACGCGCGCGACCGTGAGGAACGGCATGGCCCGTCGACCACTGTCGACCGGTAGCACAGGCCGGACCAGTCGCGTCCCTCAATGCTCGAGGGGCACCACCAAGCACATTCCGGGACGTCTCGCGCCATTCCCGTGACTCCTCCTACACTCGCCGTCACGCGACGTGCCGACGTGATGGGGGCCAGATGGTGCTGAACAGAATCGTCGAGCAGGGGGCCGCCGCCGTGTCGGGGCCGACTCTGGAAAGGCTGCTGTCGGTCATGGGGGCCGGTGCGCTCGAACCGTGCACGACGCAGCGCGGTCTGGAGGCCGTGGTCGAGGGGGTCATGATGCTGGACCCGCTGGAACCGGGGCTGTTACGGGGGCAGATGCTGCTCGCGGTGGGCATCGACCCGGGGTCGGCCGCCGCCGTCGACGTCGTGCTCGACGCCGCCGGCTCGGCCGCGGCCGCGGTGGTCTTCGGACAGGGAAGGTCGGGCCGGCCCGCGGACGCGCTGCGGGCGGCGGCCGAGGACGCCGGTGTGGCGGTGCTCTTCCGGACGGCGTGGTGCGGCTGGACCGAGCTGGTCGGGATGCTGCGGGCTGGTCTGGTCCTGTCCGGGATCCCCGCCGATCCGGCGGTGACACTGGGCGACTTGAACGGACTGGCCGACGCGGTGGCACTCCTGGTCGGCGGCGCGGTGACGATCGAGGACGTGGAGTCCCGGGTCCTGGCGTACTCGTCCACGAAGGAGGATGTGGACGAGCTGCGACGGCTGACGATCCTCGGCCGCCGGGTGCCGGAGTGGCGCGTCGCCGCCATGCGGGAAGCCGGGTTCTTCCAGGCGTTGTGGGGTTCGGGAGATGTCATCCACCGGCCGGCACACGGAGAGAACCCCGAACGTCTGGTGATGGCGGTCCGGGCAGGCGGAGAGATTCTCGGATCGATCTGGGTGGCGGCCGCGGGCGGCGACCTCCCCTCGCACGCCTGTGACACGCTGCGCTCGGCAACGCGGGTGGCCGCCGCACATCTGCTCCACCACCGGTCGCACCGCACGCACGCCCGACTGGTCGAGGACGCGGCCCGTGCGCTGCTTGACGGACGAGGACCGGCCGGCGTGCTGACCGAACTCACCGGGATCCCGGCACACGGGCACTGCGCCGCCCTGGCGGTGCGCCCCGGAGCCTCCTGCAAAGCAGAGGGAACCGGAAGGCTGCACGCCCTGCTGGCGGTGTGCTGCGGTGCCAACAACCTCACGCCGGTGGTGATACCGGTCGACCAGGGCGCCCTGGTCCTGGTGGGCGCACTGCACCAGGACCAACGGCGGGCCGCCGAACAGCTCGCGCGTCTGGGGAAGTCACTGGCTGTGCAAGTGGCGGACGCGTCCGGGCCGGAAGCGAGAATAGGTCTGGGCACAGTCGTCGAAACCCTGGCGGACCTACCCGCGTCCCGCCGGTCGGCGGACCTGGCCCTGCAAGCCCTGCTCTCGCCGGGAGAGCACCGTACCGTCGCCTGCGCGAGCGAGGTGGCCGAGACGATCGCCCTGAACCAGATGCTGGACACGCTGACAGGGCCGGCCCCGGCACCGGAGACACCGGTGGCACGCCTGGTGGCCCTCGACGCAGGGCAAGGCGGAGGCACCATGGTGCAGACCCTGCGGGCGTACCTCGACCACTTCGGTCACGTGTCGGATACCGCCCGCGCGTTGGGCGTGCACGCGAACAGCCTGCGCCACCGGATCGGCAGGCTCACCGAGCTCTCCGGACTCGACCTCCGCAGCCCCGACGCCCGGCTCCTCGCCCAACTGCAACTGCGCCTTCTCGAGCGCGGTGGCGAAGCATGAGCACGCGAGCGTCCGCCACGAAGAGAGGGCGCCTTCTTCGTGCCCGAGTCCAAAGGAGGCTGCGGCGGGCCCGCGGTTTCGCTCCACGGTGAGAACCGCGCGGCCGAACACCGGGACTTGCGACGAAGACACCCGCACCGCTGCGACGAGAGGCTGGTGGTCCGCCCCACGGCAACCGCGGGGCGGCGAGACCCCGGCTCAGGGAGGGCGCAGCATGAACGGTTCCGACAAGGCCGACCGGCGTGAGCGGATTCTGCGGGCAGCGGTACAGGAAAAACTCCTGGAACCCGAGACGGCCGTACTGGCCGGGTTCGTCGACCTCGACGGCGTCGGTGAAACCGTCACGTCCCTGCACAGAGCGTTCCGCGACTCCCCCCGGGTCCTGCACGCGTTCGCGGCCAAGGCGAACTGCCTGGTTCCCGTACTCGAGGAACTGCGCCGAAACGGCATGGGCTGCGAGGTCGCCAGCGCCGGCGAACTTGCCCAGGCCCTGGAGGCGGGATTCGAACCCGAACACATCGTGTTCGACTCCCCGGCCAAGACCCGGGCCGAACTGGACCGGGCACTGAGCCTGGGAATCGCCGTGAACGCGGACAGCTTCCAGGAACTCTCACGGCTGGACGAGATCCTGGCGACCCGCCGTTCCCGCTCGCGGATCGGCGTGCGCATCAACCCCCAGATCGGCGCCGGCTCGATCACCGCCATGAGCACGGCCACCACGACCTCGAAGTTCGGCATCCCCCTGGAGGACAAGGGCAACCGGCAACGACTGCTGCGGACATACCAGGACCGCCCCTGGCTCACCTGGGTGCACACGCACATCGGCTCGCAGGGCTGCCCCCTGGACCTGATCGCCCAGGGCATCGCGAAGGCCGTGGAATTCGCCGAGGAGATCAACACCCACCTCGGCCGCCGGCAGGTCACCGGCATCGACATCGGGGGAGGACTGCCGGTCAACTTCGACACCGACGAGACGACGCCCGGCTTCGACACCTACGTCGACCACCTGCGCGAACACGCACCGGCCCTCTTCTCGGGCGAGTACGAGATCATCACCGAGTTCGGCCGCTCCGTACTGGCCAAGAACGGGTTCACCGCCGCGTACGTCGAGTACACCAAGACCGCCGGCGGGCGCCCCATCGCCATCACCCACGCGGGCGCACAGGTTGCCACGCGGACGGTGTTCGCCCCCGACGCATGGCCCCTGCGGATCGAGGCCCACGACCCCAACGGCCGGGCCAAGCACGGCCAGCCGGTGCCGCAGGACATCGCAGGCCCGTGCTGCTTCGCTGGTGACCTGCTGGCACGCAACCGTGCGCTGCCCCTCCTCGACGCTGGCGACCTCGTCGTCGTCCCGGACACCGGCGCCTATTACTTCTCCACGCCCTTCCACTACAACAGCCTGCCCGAACCCGCCGTGCACGGAGCCCGCATCGATGCCGACGGACAGGTCACCTTCCAGTTACTCCGTCCCGCGCAGGCCAGCCACCTGATGCCGGCCCTTGCCGGCCTGTGATACCTGCCCGCCCGCGTGACTCCACCAGAACGCCGGTCGCAGCCACCTGGGCTGGCGGGGCCCCGAGCGAGCACGCCCGGCTGCCCGAAGAAGACCACAACGCCGAGGAAGGAAGGTGCAACCGCCATGACAGTACGGTGCGCCCGGACAGGGTGCCCCACGGGGGAAACGACACCCTCGGGCCAATGGGAGGTCATCGGACGAAGGCTGTCCGTCACGAGGGTGCACTGCGGCCGGGCGACGTGTGATGTCGCGCGGTGGGTCCTGCGACGGCGACGTATCGCAGCCACCCAGTTCCTGCGGGGCGCGTGCTACGGGGCTGGCACGGCCGCAGTGGGTGTGCTGGCGGTGTGGCTGCGGACTCGCTGAGGACTTCGGGTCGGTCGGCGGCCCTGCCGGGCACGTGGTCGGCGAGATCCCGGGAGGTGGCGTGGCCGTCAGCGCTGCCACCTGCCTCCTCGGACGCCAGGACCGGCACCTCGGAGGGCCTCCTCCCCGCCGACGTGGGGAGCAAGCTTTCGACTCGTCCATCACGGCAGCCCTTTTCGGGCCATTCCGACGTGGGAGCAGACAGGGCCGCCAGCACTGCGGCTGTCTCCACCGGGTTCATCCCCGCGTGCGCGGGGATGAACCCCCGGGACGTGCCGCGCGTCATCCGAGAGACCAACTTGATCAGGCCTGTTCCCTGTTGCTTTCGCCGAGTGCTGTGCGCAGCCAGTCGAGTGAGTCTGTTTCGAGTACTGCTTCGGCCAGTGCGTGGGCGGTTTTCGTTGTGAGGCGGCTGCGGCTGTTGTCGATCCAGCGTTGCGCGTTCTGGTATCCCTGGGCCTTGTACTCGATGCCTTGGATCAGGCATTCCAGCTTGTCGGCGTCCCGTGCGCAGACCGATTCCGGGGATTCCTTGGCCTCGTATTCGTCGATCAGCTCGCGTACTGCCTGAGCCAGAATCTCGGGCATCTGGGCGACCTGGTCGGCCGTGACGTGACGGGGGTCGGCCTGCGGCGCGTATGTCCTGCCCAGGTAGTTCACATCCCCGGTTCGGGTTTCCTGCGAGTCGTGCCATACCGCGAGGAATGCCGCTCTGGCTGGGTCCGCGCCTTCCAGCTTGGCGATGATCGTCGCGATGAGGGCGGTGCGCCACGAGTGATCGGCGACCGACTCCGGCTCTTTGATCCCGGCCATCCACCATCCGGTGGCACGCCGCCTCCTGCGGCTACACCTGCCGATTCGCGACAAGCGCGCTCCGTGCAGCGCGGGTTGGAGCGAAGGGAGCGCACTCGCGCACGCGCGCCGGTAATTCACTGCACTTCATTTACTCGTGCAGCAGAGGTCAACAAAGGCTCCAGCCGGCCTGCTAGCGGCAGAGGCTCCTCGTCCACACCGGTAGGAGAGCCAGCCCGTCGTGCCTCATCGGTACTACCACTGCGCCACACCTTCCTGCCGTCCGACGCCATGGAGTGCGCACGTATCAAGGCTTCCGTCGATGATCGCGTTTATCAGGAAAACCGCCCGCAGCTACCACCACTGTGGTTACGGTCTGTGGTCATGCGGTTTCTGCACACTTCGGACTGGCATCTGGGCCGCCGGTTCCACACAGAAGATCTGATCCCCGCCCAGCGTGCCTTCCTCGACCACCTGGTCGACACCGCCCGAACCGAGGACGTCGACGCGATCCTCGTCGCAGGAGACATCTACGACCGGGCGATTCCCAGCCTGGACGCCGTGCGCCTGTTCAACCGCGCCCTGCACCAACTCGCCGACCTCGACGTGCCGATCATCATGATCAGCGGAAACCACGACTCCGCGCACCGCCTCGGCGTCGGATCCGGCCTCCTCGCCCGTGCCGGCATCCACTTGAGGACCGACCCCGGCACCTGCGACATCCCGGTCCTCCTCGAAGACGCCGACGGCCCCGTGGCGGTGTACGGCATCCCCTACCTCGAGCCGTCGATGGTCCGCGACCGCCTGGAAGCCGAAGCCGTCTCCCACCACGCCGTGCTGACCGCAGCCCTGGACCGCATCCACGCCGACCTCACCAACAACCAGCCGGCCGGCACCCGGTCCGTGGTCCTCGCGCACGCCTTCGTCACCTCCGGCACCGGGCAGCCCGAGGAACGCAAGGAGAGCGAGGAGGCCGAGAGCGAACGCGAGATCGCTGTGGGCGGTGTCGCTCACGTGGGCGCCGACGTCTTCGAGGGGATCGACTACGTGGCCCTGGGCCACCTCCACGGCCCCCAGCGCGTCACCGACCGCATCCACTACAGCGGCTCCCCGCTGGCCTACTCCTTCTCCGAAGCCCGCCACACCAAGTCGATCACCCTGGTCGACCTCGCCGCCGATGCCGTTCCCGCCCTCACCCACCGGCTCTGCCCCGTGCCGCTGCGCCTGGAGTGCGTGACCGGCTTCATGGAAGACCTCCTGACCAACCCCGCCCATGAGCCGCTGAAGGATGCCTGGCTCGAGGTCACCCTCACCGACACTGCTCTGCCCTTCGAGGCCATGGCCCGCCTGCGCCGCCGCTTCCCTCACACCGCCAGCCTCAAGCACCGGCCTGCCCTCATCCCCGCCCAGGCCACGAACACTCCGACCTACAGCGAACGCATCCGCGGCCGCGGCGACCTCGACATCGCCAGCGACTTCATCAGCAGCATGCGCGGCACCGACCCCACCCCGGACGAGCACCACCTGCTCCAGCAGGCCGTCGAAGCATCCCGCCTGAACGAGCAGCAGAAGGAAACCGTCTGACATGCGCCTGCACAACCTGACCCTGCAGGCGTTCGGACCCTTCGCCGGCACCCACACCATCGACTTCGACTCCCTGTCCGCCGACGGCCTGTTCCTCCTGCACGGCGACACCGGAGCCGGCAAGAGCACCGTCTTCGCGGCCATCTGCTTCGCCCTCTACGGCAAACCACCGGGCGACCGCGATCTGCTGCTGCGCAGCCACCACGCTCCCGCCGCCCTCCTGACCGAAGTCACCCTCGAGGTCACCCTCGCAGGCCGCCGCCTGCGCATCCACCGGATCCCCGCCCAGATGCGCCCCAAGCGATCCGGTGAAGGCGAGACCTCCCAGAAGTCAGAAACCCGCCTGAGCGAATGGGCCCTCGACACCGACGGCCAAGGCCACTGGGAACCATCCAGCAAGTCCCACCAGGAAGCCGCCCTCGAGGTCACCGACCTGCTGGGCATGAGCCGGGACCAGTTCTGCCAGGTCGTCCTGCTGCCGCAGAACGACTTCACCAAGTTCCTCCACGCCGACGCCCACGGCCGACGAGAACTCCTCGGCAAACTCTTCCGCACCGGCCGCTTCACCTTCATCGAGCGTTGGCTGAACGACCACAGCCGCACCACCGAAAAGAACCGTGACGCCGCCCGCGCCGACGTGCTGCGCCTGGCCGAACGCATCCACCAGGCCGCCGGGGACGACCTGACAACCCAGTGCACGGCACCCACCCCCGACGACCCGCACACCCTCACCGAGCCCGCCCGCGCCTGGGCCCAGGACCTCCTCCAAGCCGGCCACACCGACCACGCCACGACACTCCAGGCAGCCACAACGGCCAAGGAGAACCTGGCCGGACAGCAGCGGCTCGAAGCCGCGGCCCGCGAACTCCACCAGCAGCAGACCACCTACACCAGCGCCCGGCAGCAGCTCGACCTGCTCCAGGAACAGACACCGCACCAGGACGCACTGGCCCAGCGCCGCGACCAGGCCCGCCGCGCCCAACAGGCAGCACCGCTGCTGCACGCTGCGGACACCGCCGCAGACGACCACACCCGCGCCCAGAGTGCCGAACGCACCGCCCGCGAGCACCTGCTGCCCGAACACAAGGACCTGGACGCCGGCCGATTGGAGACCGCCGAACAGTCTCTTCGCGCCCAAGCTGCCGTCCTGACCGCCCTCGTCCCCGAAGAAGACACCGTCCGCCGGCTGACCACCGAGCTGGAGCGCACCGACGCCGAACGGCAGGACTTCGCCTCCCGGCAACGCACCGCCCAGGACTGGCTCGAAGCAGAACCCGCCCGGCGCCGCGCCCTCGAAGCCCGGCGGGAGGCCGCCCGCCAGGCCGAAGAAGAAAGCCGCCGCCACCAGAGCGCCCTGGACAGCCTCAAAACCCGCCTCGAAGCCGCCGGCCGCCGCGACACCCACCTTGCCAAGATCGCCAAGGCTGAGCGGCAACTGGCCGATGCACAAACCGTCGTCGGCCGGACCGGCCAGGACTACCTCACCGTCCGCCGCCGGCGCACCGACGGCATGGCCGCCGAACTCGCCGCCACCCTCACCGACGACACCCCCTGCCCGGTCTGCGGATCCTGCACCCACCCGGCGCCCGCCGCCCCCCAGGACGGGCAGCCCACACGCCAGGACGAACAGGACGCGGAAGCCCTCCACGAGCAGGCCAAGACCACACAGGAAGCCGCCGCAGCCGTGCTGCACGGCCTCCGCGAACAGGCCGCCACCGCCACCGGCGAAGCCGGCGACACCCCCCTGACCGACCTCCAGACCCAGCACACCACGCTCACCGCCGAGCTGACCGACGCCCTGGACCGCGCCGGCGACCAGGGCACCGTCCAAGAAGAACTGCTCGCACTCGACAGCGAGCACACCGCCCAGACCCAGCAGCACAGCACCGCAACGGCCGGACTGTCCGCCCGCAACGCCCACTACGACACCCTCACCCAGCAGCTCACCGAGCTGACGGCCAAACTCACCGCAGCCCGCGGCACCCATCCCACCGTCGCCGCCCACGCCGACGAACTCACCCGCACCGCCGACCGCCTCGAGAAAGCCGCCGAAGCCTCCCGCAGCCTCGCTGCCGCCGTCCAGACCCTCACGCACCGCACCGAACAGGCCACCCGCGCCGCCAAGGACCAGGGCTTCGACACCCTGGCACTCGCCCAACAGGCCCTGCTCGGCGACGAAGACCTGCGCGCCATCGAAGAAGAAATCACCCAGTGGCGCGAGGCCTGCGCCGCACAGACCGCCGTCCTCGACAATCCGGAACTGCAGCAAGCCGCCGCCCAGCCCGCCGCCGACCTCGACGCAGCCACGACTGCAAGGGCGGCCGCGGACGACCAGCACGCCGAAGCGGCCGCCGCCGCCAGCGCCGCCCACACCCGCAGCCAGGCCCTCACCACCCTCGCCACCGACCTCGGCGACGCCGTCCAACGCCTGGAACCGCTCGAGCAGGCCCACGTCACCGCCCGCCACCTGGCCGAACTCATCACCGGCAACTCACCCAGCGCCCGGGTACGCATGCAGCTGGAGGCCTACGTCCTGGCCGCTCGTCTCGAAGAGGTCGTCACCGCCGCCAATACCCGCCTGCACCTCATGTCCGAAGGCCGCTACACCCTCTCCCACTCCGACCACCAAGCGGCCCGCGGCGCCCGCTCCGGCCTGGGGCTCGAGATCACCGACTCCTGGACCGGCCGCCCCCGCAAGACCGACACGCTCTCCGGAGGCGAATCCTTCTTCGCCTCCCTGTCCCTCGCTCTCGGACTCGCCGACGTCGTCACCCACGAAGCCGGCGGCAACCCCCTGGACACGCTCTTCATCGACGAAGGCTTCGGCACCCTCGACGAAGACACCCTCCACAAGGTCCTCGACGTCCTGGACTCCCTGCGCGCCCACGACCGCACCGTCGGAGTCATCAGCCACGTCCCCGAACTGCGCCGCCGCATCACCCACCGCCTCCACGTCCGCAAGGACCCAGCCGGATCGACCTTCTCCCACCTGACGGCAGCAGCCGAATGACCGCGAAATGGGCCGGACCGGCGGCGAGAGCACCTGCGCGCACATACCGGGGGTGCCGGCCCGGACAGGAGGGCGACGTGGACATCCGCCACCGCCGACGGCCACCCTTCCGGGCGGTCGGGCCGTTGACCTGGGGCGCACCGGTTAGGGACCCGGTGGAGAGCCTTCCTTGTGGTACCGCCTCGACCGAGAGGATGAGGGTGTTGCGCGACACAGGAGTGGTGACCATGGGCAGGGTTCAGAACGAGGCCCCGGCAATCAGCCTGTCCAAGATGCAGACGCAGGCCCCGGATCTGGTGAGCCTCTACAAGGCGGCCGGGTCCAGCGTGCGCGCGCACGGTCTCGAGGGGGTGCGTGCTGCCGTGTATCTCGTGCTGGACCGCTCAGGCTCGATGCGGCCCTACTACAAGGACGGCACCATGCAGCATCTCGGTGAACAGGTCCTCTCCTTGTCCGCGCACCTCGATGACGACGGCACGGTACCGGTGGTGTTCTTCTCCACCGACGTCGACGGATCCACCGACCTCAGGCTCGGAGGCCATCGCGGCCGCATCAACAAGCTGCACGAGAACCTCGGCCACATGGGACGGACGAACTACCACTGGGCCATGGACGAGGTCATCGACCACTACCTCGCTTCCGGCAGCGACGCCCCAGCCCTGGTGATCTTCCAGACCGACGGCGGGCCCACCAGCAAGTCCGCCGCCGAACGCTACCTGTGCAAAGCCGCCCGCCTGCCGCTGTTCTGGCAGTTCATCGGCTTCGGCGACCCCGACGACAACGAGTTCGCCTTTCTCCGCCGTCTCGACGACCTGGCCGTACCCAGACACCGCATCGTCGACAACGCAGGCTTCTTCCACGCCGGCCGCGATCCGCGCACCGTACGCGACGATCTCCTCTACGACCGGCTCCTGCAGGAGTTCCCCAGCTGGCTCTCGTCGGCTCGCACCGCTCAGATCCTGCATTGAATCCTCCCCCAGCTAAAGCAGGGGGATTCCTGGCTCACGCTGCCTGCGGGTCAGCGACCCGACAGGTCTTCCGCGATCGACACCAGCCGGGTTGAAACCAGCCCGGTTTGATACAGCGAAGCGTGGAGGTGCCTGTGCTGTCTTGGCTCTCGATCAGCACGGGTGCGCGCTTGGTTCTCGCACCGCACGGCGTGCAGCCTACCCACTCAGGTGGACGGTGTTTCGCCCTTGGGGCGAAACACCGTTTCCTGCCCTGCTCCGCAGGAGTCCGGGTCCTCCCCGGCCTGAAGGCCGAGGCATCCTCGGAGGAACCCGATGAGCGCTTGAACCGAACCGGAGAACCGATCTCGCCGGACGCGGCGCGAGCGGTGGGTGTCCTCCCGCTCCACTCCTCGGGCTCAGCTCGGTCATCGGTTCGGTGAGGGTGTCGACCCCGTCGAGCACCATCCGCCCTGTCTTCTCGGGGAACTGGGCCGCGTACACCGCGCCGAGCCGCGTTCCGTACGAGAAGCCGAGGTAGTTGAGCTTCTTGTCGCCGAGGGCCTGGCGCATCAACGCGCCGCGCGGCCGCTGTGTTCCGTGGCATGTTCTGCTCTGGGCGTCGGGAGCCCGGGCGAAGGCCACCGGTTGAGGCTTCTCAGACGAGGTCGTGGCTCGCAGGATTTTGAGCGGTGAGGCGGGACAGGGGATGCTGACCGGCATGAATGGGGTGCCGGTTTCCGATGATGTGTTCAACGCCGTGTCCGGGGCTACCGGGTGGGCAGTCGTGGACGTGGAAACATCGGGTCTGAGGCCGTACGAGCATCGGGTGCTCTCGGTGGCGGTGCTGACACTGGACACGGCCGGGAATCTGGTGGAGGAGTTCTCCACACTGCTGGATCCGGGCTGTGATCCCGGCCCGGTGCATATCCACGGCCTCACGACGGAGCGGCTGCGTGGCGCGCCGGTGTTTGAGGAGGTCGCCGAGCACATCGGGACGCTGCTGGCCAGCCGGGTGATGGTGGCGCACAACGCCCAGTTCGACTACGAGTTCCTCGCGCGCGAGTTCGCCCGGGCCCGTTCGTGGCTGCCGGTTTCGCAGCGGATGTGCACGCTCGCGCTGAACCGGCGGGTCGCGCCGCCCACCGACGATCTGAAGCTGGCCTCGCTGGCTGCCCACTACAACGTGCCGCAGCAGCGGGCGCACGACGCCCTGGACGACGCCCGGGTGCTCGCCGGCATCCTGCGCGGCTCCTTGTCCGCGGCGGGGGAGCTGGGCCTTTCACTGCCCTTGGTGGCGTGCCCGCCCAAGCAGGGGTCGGGGTATCCGCCCCGAGTGCCGAAGACCCCCTGCGCGCACCGTAACCCCGGTCGGCTCGCGCCCGGAGCCCCGCTGGTGCAGGGCATGAAGGTCGCCTTCACCGGTGACACGCGCACCTCCCGGGAGGAACTCGTCGCGCGCTCCGTCGCGGTAGGCCTGAACGTGATGGGCTCGGTCAGCCGTCACACCAGCGTGCTGGTCACCGACGAGACCGACTCCGACAGTGCCAAGTTCCGTGCCGCACGCAGTGCGGACGTGCCCGTGATCACCGAGGAGGCCTTTCTCGGCCTGCTCGCCGGTGTGCAGCCCGGTACCGCTCACACGAACCCGGTGCCGCCGGCACCGTCCGTACCCGCCCAGCGGCGCACCGACCGCCCAGCCACTGCCGCACCGCTGGCCGGGCGCCGGATCCTGGTGCTGGGCGGCCCCCACGACCACGCATCAGCGCTGCGCACCCGCATAGCGGAGCTGGGCGGAGCCGCCGCCGTCAACCTCTCCGCCGGCGTCACGGACGTGATCCTCCTGGCCGACGGGGCCGGGGACCGCCGCATGCCCCACATCACCGCACGCGGCCTGCCGGTCCACGACGCCCACTGGCTCACCACGCTCACGTCACCATCGGGCACCGCCCGAGAGGTGGAGACGACCGACCCGGCCGATGTCCAGATCCTTCCCCGCGGTGGCGTTCTCGACCTGCCGACCGCACACAACCGCGCCGGAACGTGGACGGTCACTGCAAGCTGGGGCCATCAGATCAGCTGCGAGATCGACGTGGTCGCCTTCGTTCTCGACGAGGACGAACAGGTCTCCTGCGACGAGGACTTCGTCTTCTACGGGGCACCCGAAAGCCCCGACGCGACCGTACGCCTGACCACCGACGGCCCCAGTGAACAAGCCGTCACAGCGAACCTGATCTCTCTTCCCGACGCCGTCCGCAGAATCGTCATCGCCGCTGCCATCGACGGACCCGCGACATTCGCCCAGGCCGGAGCCATCGAGATCACCGTCGCCCAGGGAACCGGCGCGCGAGCCGTGGCCCAGGCCACCCTGGACGCCGCGACCACCGAACGAACGCTGCTGCTCGCCGAGATCTACCGGCGTGGCCCGGGATGGCGCGTACGCGCGGTCGGCCAGGGATACGACCACCAACTGGCCGCCTTGGCCCGGGGCTTCGGCGTCGACATCGTCGGCTGACCTCTCACCTACCCTCCGCCGGGCAGTGCCCTGCACGACATCGGGCCCACCGCGCCGAGATCCTGCGTTCGCCGGAGGCACGAGCTGGGAGAAGACCAGGGCTTATCGGCTGCCTGGCGGCTTCGGCCAGGGTGCTCCCGTGGCAGCCGCGTCCAGGAGGTCACCGAGCCGCAGCCAGGCGGTCGGTCCGGAGTTGGTTGCCGGGCAGGTCGCGAACCGGTTCCACGCGTCCTGGTCGGTGCCCAGGGCATCGCGTACCGCGGCAACCACCGACGGATGCGCGCGCCCGTGATGATCCCCCCGGGCGCGCAGAGCTGGCCAGGCTGGCAGAGCGCGTACGAGGGCCAGCTGAGTGTTCGGCCTGGCCAGGATCAGGCGGGTCCAGGCTTCGCGCCATGTCGGTGCGCCGCCGAGGTTCCCGCGCAGGCCCTTGGTGAGACGCAGTAGCACGGTATCCGGGGAAGTGTGACGTCGCAGCACCCTCTCGAAGTCGTCCTTGGACCTGTGTCCGCTCGCGGCGCAGGCGAGGAGAGCCTTTTCCACGAGGGAGTCGTCGCCGGTGTGCCGGTCCAGGTAGTCGCTCAGCGCTTGTGCCGGGACGCCTGCCAGTTCGCGCACGGTCACCTTGTCCGGGGCACCGAGCGCGGTGCGGCGGCGATCCCCACCGACGGACGGCGGAGGATCGGCGAGGACGCGCTCGATCGTGTCGAGGATCTCCTCGAGTTCACGCCGCTGGTCATGACGCGGCGAGAAGGCCGGATGGTGAGGGCTCAGCCGCTTGCGCGCGTCATGGACGATCGGGCGGATTCCGGCCTTCACATCGTCGGTGAGCGTCGGGAGGTGCAGCACGATCTCGCGCACCCAGGCCACCTCGCTCAGACTGATTCCCGAGTAGCGTTCCGCGGGCTCCCAGAAAGGAAGAGCGCGTGCGACGGTCTCGGCGAACATGGTTGCGAGGCCGGCGAGAGCGGCGTCAGGAGCACGCCAGTGGGCCTGTTGGTAGCCGTCCTTGGCTTGCGTCGGGTTGAGCAGGTGACGCCAGGTTCCGGACGCGGCGTGCCGCGCCCAGACAACCGGGGCGTTGCACCACCGGTTGAGCAGCGTGGCGCTCTGAGGGCCCAGCACGCGACGGCAGACCTGCTCCCGATCCGCCAGGGCGGACAGCTTTCCGGCGAAGTGAGCAAGGATCTGCTGCTCGTCCGATCCGGCGCGGCGCATACGGCAGCCCTGGGCCACCAGGATCTCGAGCTGGAACCGCTCGAGATCTGCTGCGGCGAGCTCGGCCAGCAGTCCCGGCTCGACCGCCCAGGGCAGGCTGCCGAGCAACTCGTTGCGGACCGTCCACTCGGCGTCGGTCCCATCGGCCCACTGGACGAGTTCGCGATGCCGCTCCGGGTGCCGTTGGAGTATCTGGCGCCACATGCTCTCCCACGCCTCGCACGCGCCTGTGTACCGCTTCACCCAGTCGTTCGTGTCACCGTCCGCGTCCGCCTCGTCGGGGTCTGGTGCGGCAGGAAGCGCGTCGCGGGCGGCCTCGAACACCAGGTCGTGCAGCGGTCCTCGCCGCAGCACGACCTGAGCGGGGGTCGGCATCTCGAGCAACTGGGGCGTCATGGGCGGCGTCGCACCGCCGCGAAACCGCAACTCCTCGGCAACCGCACCGGCGAGCCGCTCACCGGCACGCGGGCTCCCGAGCAGAGCCAACTGTTCAACGGTGCAACCCTTTAGCGTCGTATCCTGCAGCGATGCCGGACACGATGGATGCCCGAGCGCGAGCGCGACAAGGGTCATGCCGCCCTCGAGGTGGTAAGGCTCCTTCGCGGCCTCCAGATCAGCCGCCACGGCCGCCTCCAGAAGCCACGGCGGCGCCTGCCGTGCATGAGGCCCCGACAACAGGGCCTCAGCGAGTGCCGAGCGTTCACGGCGAGATTGAGCGGTCCGAACCTGTTGCGCCGCCAGCTGCACCACGGGGTCATCCGGGCCGCTGCCGGTCATCGCTGTGAGGAGGAAATCGCAGGGAAGTACAGCGGCGGAGTCCTGGCCGGTCACGAATGGTTCTCCATCAAGGCTTGTTGGGCTGCTTGCCCGGCATGATGTCGTACGGCACTGACATCGGCTCCGCACTCACCCGTGCAGCGAACTCAAATGTTCTGCGTCCACTGCTCAGCCGCAGGGCTCCGGACGAACGCAGCGCCATGGCGCTCGCGCAGACACGAACATGCTGATCAACCACAGGTGTCCGCTGTCCCAGCTGTGGAGCGGGTGCTCAGCTGATCTCGGCGAAGACCCTCGAGGACGCCCGCCGTTCCCGGCGCGATGGGCTGGCGGGCCTTCTGGGTTGTTCCTCCTTGTGGACGTGGTTTCCCGCGCGCCGGCCATACGCGCTCAGCGCGATCCGGACCCTGCAGACAGGGCCTTGCCTACCGTCGTCGTCGGATCCTGGTCTTGACCGGTGTGGGCTGGTCGGAAATCCCCCGTGGTCCCGGCCTGGAGCGGGATGCATCTGCGGTTCCGCGGTGACGGGAGCTCTGCTGCCATCGCCCCCGAGGACCCGGCCGGGCTGCGCTCGCTCGATGGTGGCGTCCCTTCGGGGCGGATCGCAGCGCATCGGCGGCTGCGGGAGCAGTCTCTGCAGGGGCGTTGTCGGCGAGGGTCGCGTGTTCGTCCGGGAGGTGGAACTGGCGCGTCTTGCAACGGTGTCGCCAGGCTCGCTGATCTGAGACCAGGTCGAGCGGTCGTGGGCGAAGCTGGTGCGACACCGCGAATGTTCCATGAAAGGGTTAAAGGAAAGGGTTAAATGGCAGTGTGGGGCTTGGTAAGGTCCCGAGCGGAGGTAGTGGCCTGTGGCGTCCGAGGAAGAGCTGTTCGCGTCGGTCGATGCACTGTTGGAGGCGGAGCCGCAGCTCCCTCATCCCGCGGAGCGCGCTCGCCTTCGTGAGGCCGCCGGTATCACCCAGGCCCGGCTGGCGACCGCACTGAAGACCACGACTCAGTCCGTCAAGAACTGGGAGAACGGCCGGAGCGAGCCGAAGTCGCCCCGCCTGGAGGCGTATCAGCGACTGCTGAACGGCTGGGCTGCGAAATACCCCGCGCACGGCACGCCCGTGACGGTGCCGGTCCCGCTTCCCTCGCCCCAACCGGAGACGGCGCCCAAGGGGTTCACGGCCCCCGCACCCGCGATCCACGAGACCGACGCCACCGCACCGGTGAAGACCCCCGACGCTTCGGTACCCCAAGGGCGCCCGACTGCCCGGCCCGCCACATCGGCACGCCGGCCGGTGAAGAAACCGGCTGCCCAGCCCCGCGACACCGACCCGCGCTTTCCACACGGCCCACTCGCCGTCCTGGACGGCGACGGCTCCGCCTATGGGACAGCTGGCATCGTGCTCGACTACCCCGCCGCCACCATCCCGGATCTGGTGGAGTGGACGCTCGAGGAATCCGGACTCGGTGCGGCGAAGCTGCACCGCAACGGCAAGGACGCCGATCCTCTGATCGTCCTCACCGCAAGCGCCGCGGTGAAACTCGGCCTGCCCGAGCGCCTGGAGGGCCACGAGCAACGCCGCTCGCTGCGCCTGCCCGCCGACCACCCGGTGGTCAAGCAGGTGGCGAAGGCGAAGTGGAAGCTCACCCAGCGCGGCTTCGGCCCGTGGGCGCGCATCTACCGTCCCGCCCAGTCGGGTCAGCGCCAGTGCGTACAGCTCGCCGTCCTGTCGTGGGACGCCCTCGATGAGCGTTCCTGGCCGGGCGTTGCGCAGATGGAGCCGGCCGACATCGCCCGCGTCCTGGGCATCTACGCCATGCGCGTCATCACCCCGCGCGGCAGCACAGCCGTCTCCGGGCTGGAGCTGATGACCGCGCTGCGCCCGCCCACCCGAGCCGTCCAGGACAAGGAGACCGGGAACTGGCTGTCCGGCCACAACCCGGGTTCGCTGGGCACCGAGCCGATGGATCCGGCGCCGCCGGAGGCCACTGCCGAGCATCCCGTGGTCGTGAACTCCGGCTGGACGGGCGGCTTCCTGGACGAGGAGGCCTACCAGTGGGTGCGTGACGTGGATCTGCTCACGGGGGAGGAAGTGGCCCTGCCGTGGGTGGTGGGCCTGGATCTGAACACCGCGTTCCTCGCAGCCGCGGCCCGGCTCACCGTGGGCCTGTCCGCCCCGGACCACTTCTACACCCCCACGTTCAACCCGAAGATCCCCGGCTCCTGGCTGGTCGACCTTTCCCACATCGAGATGGACCCGCGCCTGCCCTCGCCGTTCACCCCGTCCGGGATCCGCCCCCAGGGCCCGGCCTGGTACCAGACGCACACCGTCGCCTACGCCCAGGAACTCGGCCACAACGTCCAGCCGCTCGAGG
This sequence comes from Streptomyces sp. NPDC026500, assembly GCF_055567635.1. Lineage (NCBI taxonomy): Bacteria > Bacillati > Actinomycetota > Actinomycetes > Kitasatosporales > Streptomycetaceae > Streptomyces > Streptomyces sp. NPDC026500. The sequence continues at coordinate 261,539 of NZ_JBVHQB010000013.1, forward strand.
CCTTCCTGCGCCGTGAGACGGGCGCGTACCTGGACCCGTGGCACGACCGGCTCAAGACCGCCTACGTCGACACCCTCGCTGATCTCGGCGTCACCAAAGACCTCACCGACACCGAGTTCCTCGCGGCGATGGAGCGACACAAGGACGCCGACCCGGCCCTGGCCGCGGTCCTCGCCGCGATCAAGGCCACCGTCAAGGGCGGCGTCGGCAAACTCCGCGAGCGCCCGCAGGGCCGCCACTACCGGCAGGGCGAACGATGGCCGGCACTGGAGCGCCCGACCTGGCGCCCCGACATCCGCGCCGCGGTCATCTCCAAGGCACGGGTGAACATGCACCGCAAACTGAACAACATGGCCAGGATGACGGGCCTGTACCCGCTGGCCGTGCTGTCCGACTGCGTCGTCTACCCCTCACCCGGCCGCAGCCCGCTGGACTTCCTGCCCTACAGCGCTTCCGGCAAGCCCCAGCCCGGCGGCTTCCGCCTCGGCCCCACCCCCGGCCTGGCCAAACTGGAGGGCGTCCAGGACCTGGCCTGGGCGGTCGACCTGATGGAACAGGGCCTCAACCCCGCCCGCCACATCAAGGGCGGCGACGCCGTCCTGGACGACGGAGAGTAGAACTGTGGGAGAGATCGACGAGGCGATCGAACGCGCCGACCGGGAAGCGTTCACCCGCGAACCGCCCAAGACCCTCCCGGCCCGCATCAACTACCTCCTCAAACAACTGGGGACGGCGAAGGCCGTCGCCGCGGAACTGGGCGTCACCGCCGACTCGGTGAACCGCTACCGGCGCGGAGCCAGGAAACATCCGCCCAAGGACATCACCGCGAAGATCGACGCCGCGGTGCGATCCCGCTGGCAGCCGCGGGTCCGCAAACGCCGACGCAAGCAGGCCGCCTCCGCAGGCGGCATCACCGTGGAGACGCGAGCCCGCTTCGGCTACACCGCGCCCATCGGCACGACCGACGACGGCCGTTTCCGCCGCCTCACCGTCCACCTCCCCGCCGCGTACGCACAGCGCCTGTTCGACGCCCGCGACGCCGGCGCAGGCGACCAGGAGCTGCGCCAGATCATCGCCGAAGGATTCAAGGACATCTACTTCCAGGACGGCGGAAGCCGCGCCACGGGAATCTCGGACGTGGCCATCAACGACATCGACTACCTCGACCTGGATTTCTGAGCGGATCGCGTGAATGCCGGGCGCCCGGTCATGATCTGGGACATCGGGCGTAGCCCTTTGGCCGAGTTCGCCGGGCATGACGTCCTGCTCGGTCCTGACCGCTCCTGGCCCCGGGCCCCTCACAACAGCCCCTCACTCCCCATCCGTCGCCCAGTGGCGGCAACTCCCGGAAACGGCTGGATCCGCGGGGGCCTCCGGCCTGATGACCCGCACCGCCACGGCAGAGCCCTGACCGCATCTCGCATGCCTGCGCCGCAGGTGAATCAGCCTTCCGAGGCAGACCGCAGCCGCTCCCCGGCTGGTACCGCAATGCTTCTCCTGCCCCGGGAAGAACACGGCGAAGAACACATGAGCGAATGCCCCATGTCCTGAACTAGCCCTCAAAACACGGTAGTTGTACCTCATCAGGTGATCCACTGTCAGTGCCTCCCGCCAGCATGACCGTGACGCAGCCGAGCCACGATCACCTGGGGGACCCATGCCGTTCGTCCGTCCGTACATACGCTCCGACGGAACGCCGGTACGCGGACACTCCCGCTGGGCGCCGGGCGCCCGCCGGGAGATGACCGTCTTCGCCGCCTTCGGCCTGGCCGTACTCGGCTTCGGTCACACCTCGGCCGCAGAGGGAACCGGCGGTGTGTCGCCGACACCGTCGGTGACCTACCCGATCCGCTTCGACGACATCCCACACAACGCCCCGCGGGTGGCCGTCCCACGCCCGACGGTGTCGTATCCGATCACGTTCGACACCCCCGCACCGCGCAAGGCGGCACCCGCACCCAGCGTGTCGTACCCGATCGACCTCGCAGCCCTGGGGGGCGGGCGATGACCCGGCGTCCGCCCGCCAGGCGTCGGACCACCGCCCGGCGCCCCAGCCGCCGGCGCAGCCGACACGACACATCCGTCACCGCGCCGGCCGTGGCCGCCGTCGCAGCGGCCGCTCTCGTCGTCATGATGGTCAACTGGCTGCTCGCACACTGGTGGTTCCTGCTCATCGCAGCTGTCCTCGCCGCCCTGGGCGGCTTCGGATGTTGGCAGCACCGGGCACAGCGCATGCAGTGGGAGCAGGCCCGCTCACGCGCTCTGCGCTACGGGCTGGCCCAACTGGACGCGCTCTCCCACCAGCAGTTCGAGTACGCGGTGCGCGACCTGATGCACCGGGACGGCTGCACCGACGCCGTCCAGGTCGGAGGGCAGGGCGATCTGGGAGCGGACGTGAAGGCCACCGATCCGCTGGGACGCCGCTGGGTGATCCAGTGCAAGCACCGCCGGCACGGTGAGCGCGGCGCCGCGGTGGGCACCCCGGAACTCCAGGTTCTCAACGGAACGGGCCGTCCGGTCCACAAGGGGGATGTCGTGGTGATGGTGACCAACGGCAGGATCACCCAGCCCGGCCGCATCTTCGCCCGCCAGCAGCGACTGCACCTCGTCGACCGCCACCTGCTCGGCTCCTGGGCCGCCGGATCCCGGCCCCTGTGGGAACTCCTGCCCGCGCTCCCCACACCCCGCAGGCCCTCACCGCTCTCCCAGGACACAAGCACGCCCGGCCGACCCGAGCGCGCCTGACAAGATCGTGGGAAAGCCTGGGCGCAACAGGCGCGCACGTTCCATGACCGCCAGTAGCGCCAGGGATCTGCCGACCTCGTAGCGGCCCGGCGGCTGTTTCGTCATCCCGGGGGAGCGGGATCACGGCCGTAGAGGGGTGCCTTCCTTTCCTGCGGCACGTTTGCGCAGGCACTCGGAGCCGGTGCCGGCAAGCCTGCGAATCTGGCCGATCTGTACGTGCTTTGTTGCCATCTACCAGCATCTGCCGCGTCCACGGCCGTCTGTGCTCGCTACATCTGTACAAGGTGCGCTCACTGGAGGGGGCTTGTGGTGCTGACGATCAATGTGGCGGTGCTCCTGGCCGTCGTCATCGTCGTGCGGCTCCGGCGCCGTACGGAGGCGCGGAAACGGTCCGATGAGCAGTTGACGGTGCTCATCGTGCTGGTGTTCGGGGTACTGGTCGCTCCGACAGCCTTCGGTCACGGGGTCGTCGACGTGGTCGGGCAGGTCGCTGAGGGGATCACTCAGTCAGGCCGCTGACACTCCGCCCGACCGAGCTGATGCCACCAGCAGGAGCTGGCTGGCAAACGGACGACGTGACCCTGGGGCCGGGCAGCAATGATGGGGTGGGCGTGCTGCCGGCGCAGCCAGGTCAGTGTCCCTTCGGCCCTGGGCGCGTTGACAGCAGATGTGTCCCAGAACGTTCTCTGCAAGAGCGTGAGCTGGCGAGACGTGTCCGCGGAGCGGGTCGGCTGCAGCGGCGTGACGGCACATGGCGGCGTCTGCGCGACTTGACGGAGGCGGGCGTTTCGCCGCAGTTGCACGAGGTGCTGGCTACTGCCTCGGAGCCTTGGCAGTCTCGGTGTACTTTTCCGGTGGGCGTCGGCGACGGTTTCGGTTCATGAGGGCATCGGCGTTCCTATCGCCAGCCGTCGAGGGAGACTTCCGGACCACCTGCGAGGTAGCGGCGGAGGGCACTGGACGTGGTGTCCACGAACTCTGTGGGAATGGCGTCGGCATCGACCCAGCGGACCTGGGCGTGCTTGCGCGGTTCGCGGTTTTCGGGTTCGCCGGTCCACTCGTGGGCGGTGAAGACGACAGTGAGGAAGCCGTTGGGGGCCTCCACGCCCCAGGCGCCGTGGATGATGTGGGCGACCTTGAGTGACTCCGGCTTCACGGTCAGGCCGGTCTCCTCGTACAGCTCGCGTACGGCGGTGTCAGTGATGGGCTCGCCGGGCTCGCTTTTGCCGACCGGCAGGTCCCACATGCCCTGGGCGAACTTGGCGTTCTGGCTGCGCTGGAGGAGGACGATCCGGTTGGCGGCCTTGTCGTGGACGATGACGGCGGCGACCAGCAGAGTCATGGATGCGAGGGCAGGCGGTAGGGCTTTGGGCTGGTCGTCGGTCTGCGGCTGAGCCACGTCCATCGTGTCGCTTTCCATGGCAGAGGTCACCGTGCCAGGTGACGAAGGTTACTCCGGATGGCCTGTTGCTGAGGGGCCGCCCCACGCGCGTCGGGAGCCGGGGGCGGCCGGTCTTGGAGTCAGCTCAGTGCTTGAGCGACGCGCTGCCTCAACTTCTCATCGTGAAGAGCGCCGACCGTTCGCCAGGCAGCGTCGGAGACCTCTTCGGTCTGCAGTTCGCCGATGTCGGCGATGGTGCGGAACAGGAAGCGGAAGTCGAAGTGCTGGTGGGCCGGTTCGGCCTTGGCAGGGTTGGCGTCGATGGGGTGGATGTCGATGTGCAGCGGGGTCTCGTCGTGCGGGGTGACGACGTGGGGTGGGATACCGGTCTCCTCGGCGAGTTCGCGGCCGGCGGTCTGCTTCGACAGGTCGATGCCCGGCCCAACGACCCATCCGGCCCCGCGTCGAGGACCATCTGGCCATGTTTGCTCTTTCCTCACGCCCTGATCCCGCCCGCTGGCGAGCACGATGAGGGCCAGGGGCACGTCGTCGATCCGGAGCGGCCGCCGCTCACTGCGGCCCGTATCCGGGAGATGGCGGCCGGGCTGCACGAGGCGATGGACGACATCCGGCGTTCCGTGGCGGTGCTCGACTATGGCCTGTCCCAGAGCACCCTGAGCGACGTCTGCGCCCGTACGGACACTGTCGCGGAGCCTGACACCCGCCGCCTCGCCACGCTTGCCCACAGCGGCCTCCTAGCCCTCGGTGAGCCCACGGTGCGCGCCGTGGTCCGCCAGGCCGTCTGCGACGTCCGCACTAACTTGCCACCACCGCCCGCCGATCCGCTGGCGGCCCCAACCGTCGCCGCGCTGATGCTCGAAGTCGCCCCGGCCTACCTCTCCGACACCGACGCCGCCGACGACCTTGAGGACGAACAGCTCCCCGTCGCCCACGAGCTGGTGGGGGAGGGGGAAGACGTCTTTGACCGATTCCTCGGCGAGGATCGGGCCGCCGGTGGCGATACGGCCGACGAGCGGTCGTAGGACGCGGCCAGCTTGCCCGCCGTGTCCGTCGGCTGCACCGACGACTGGTCCGAGCCCCGTACCTCGTACGCGCGCGGGCGGTGCGGGTCGCGCCGCAGGAAGCCCTTGCGCTCCAGCGCCATGAGCTGGTGTGCGACGGAGGAGGTGCTGGAGAGGCCGACGGCCTGCCGGTGCTGTTCGTGGAGGTCGACAACTGCACCGAGTCCGCGGACACCCTGGCGGCGAAGTTCGCGGAAGTACCTGCGCTACTTCCGAGCGGAGACGAAGAATTCCGTCGGCAGGGAGATGCCAACCTGGCGCACCCGATACCGTTACTGCAAGCGCAAGGCCACACCGAAATGCGGAGCCGGGACGCGTCCTTGGCGGAGCCACTCCCTCGGGCGCTTCCGCTTGCGCGAAAGCGCCCGCGAGTGTGCAGCTCATGCGCCAACATGAGTCTGCCTTGCCTCCAGGTCACCGATCGGTTGGAGCCAGTAGCAATCCGGGAGGCGACACCGTCGTTGCGACGAACGCTGTCATCCTGCCGACGGTCTCATCGGTGCATCGGTCAGGCAAGCGCAAACCGGGACAGCACTGAGCTAACTCACCACCGAAAATCGCGGAACCCCCGGCGGGCGAGGTATCAGCACTGCTTGCAGGGGATGTTCGATCGTAGACCACCAGAGGGACAATTCCGGACTGAGGACACTGCTGAGCCAATGGCGAGAGGGGACATTCGGGGGTGTGCCCGAAAGGGAGGGAACCTGCGATGCTCCGGGAGTGAGCATCGCTTGGCGGCGCCAACCGCCTGATGCCCAACCTCAATTGGAGCCAGTAGCCCGTTCGGCGGTCCGCTTGATCTCCGGACGGATCGAGAGGGAGTGCACATGTCTCAACCCGTTTCACCTCCGACCGACACCTCACCGCGCGAGAGCACACCACGGTTCGGCTTCCCTCACGCGAGTGTCATCATTGCCTTCCTGGAAACCGCCGCCTTGCTGGCTGCGCTGCAGATGCCCGTCTCGCAAGTGCTGTGGCTGATCGGTGGCGCCGGATCGATCGGCTCCGGCGTGGTGGTGCTGACCGTTGCCGGAGGAACGCGACGGATCAGCTCAGCCCTCCGCACGCTGCTCAGCCCCGAGCGGTAGGCGCCGATCATGGGGCGCCCCGACAGCCCGGTGGACTACTCCGTTCCCGAACGCGGTGAACTCGCTGCATTTCTGCGCACCCGTAAGGCGACCGCCCAGATCACTCATCAGGCACTGGCACAGCGGACCGGCCTGTCCGCAGCCACGCTCAAGCGGGCAGCGTCAGGAACAGGAGTACCCAAGCTCACTACCGTCGCTGCGTTCATTCAAGGCTGCGGGGCGCCCTCCGGGGAAGACCTGGACCATCTACTGCACCAGGCAAAGGAGTTATGGCGAAGGGCTCGGTACGCATCACTGGTGCCACGCCACGCTCACCGGGTCCCTGAACCGCAGTCCCTCCACACCATCCCCGAGTTCTGCAAAGGGCTGGTAGATCTGCATCTGTGGGCTGGAGCCCCCACCATGAGAGACATAGAAGAAAAGGCCGGCTCCGGCGTGTTGCCCCGCTCGACAGCGCATCGCATAAGCCGGGGCAGTTCGCTGCCCTCTGACGGCAGCCAACTGCGTGGATACCTCATCGCGTGCGATGTGCCTCCGGACCGCCATGAACAGTGGTCAACCGTCTTTGAACGCTTGCGCCCACAGCCCTTGCCGGGCTGCAAGAAGGCAGCAAAACGCTCGCGGTTGGTCGGCGTTCGAACTGGCAGAGGTCGCCCCTGGGCGCCGGTGCGAGCGAGCAGCCCACAAGCTCATGCCGTGTCGGGCTTCCTGCGCGACTGCGTCCAGCAGGTGGGCAAGCCCCTGTCCGCCCTGAGCGAGCCCCTGCGCTGTTCCAAGACACAAATCGCCCGGTACCTGGGCGGCGCCGTTCCACCGCGATGGTTCGTAGAGAACTTGATCTACGTAACCGTGCCGCCTGCGCTTCGGCAGGAACGTCACCGGCAGGCCATGCTCCTATTGAACGCAGCACACAGAGCACTGGAACCTCAGACTTCAAGCGCGGTCAGTATCCTGCGCGGACATCAGATCCAGACGCACCAACTGCTCAACCGGGCATTGGAGCAGCAGAGCCAGCTGAACATGGCGGCAAGCAACTCCGCGAAACTTGTCATGGTGCTCCTGGCAATGGTCAACGAGCTGGAAGAGCGGATTGCCGATCTGTCCAAGGAGCGTGAGCAGCTCCGCAGGATGCGCGTCGTGCCCGACGACGCACTGCGCCGAGCCCAGGAGCAGCTCAACCGGGCCTTGGCACAAGAGGAGCGCGCACGGCAGGAACTGTGGAGCGCTGAGAACAAACGACGCCAGGCTGAAGAACTCGCTTCGACAGTCCAGGCTCAGGTCGACATGCTGACTGAGGAACTCGACCGGCTCCGTGACAGCGCGGTGAACGAGGCCATCGCGCACAACGTGCCGGCTGCACAGCCCGGAATCACCGCGGACCCGGTCGGTGACGACATCGATCAGGCCCTGGCCCGGATTGCAGACGTCAACGACCAGGGCGACCAGATGCTGTGCCACATTGCCCAAGAGCTTTTGTCGGATTCTTCTTCACGAGCGATCCGAGATCGCCGCTATCTGCCTTCCACCACCGAGACGGACAACTCCTTGCCAGCCGATCCCTGCATCAGCCCCGATCGACACCGCCCGCAGCTCTCTGCTTGACGGGGAGGGCTGTGTCCCTCGCGCAAGGTCTGTGCGAGGGACACAGCCAAGGCAGCCCTCTGAGCGCAGTCCGCGCCGCCGTCGACCACGCCGCTACCAACAATCAGCTGCCCCACGCCCTCACCGCCGCCTACGCCGGGCCCGAGCAGTTCGCGGATGCGGTCGTCCACGGTCCCGACCTCCTGGACGACGACACCCTGTGCGGTGGGCCATCGAAGCCGTCCGCGATGAGGGGAGCCGCCGCCGCGGCGCAGATCAGCCCGTCCCCACCGCCGTCACCCTCCCGGACTGGGCCGCTGACCAACTCACCGCACTGGCCGAGGACGACGATTAGCCCGATGGCGTCCGTAGCCCCTGCATCGGGACGCCTGCGACGACGCCAGCAGCTGGAATGCCGAAAGTCGGCTCCAGCCTGGTGTGTCGATGTCCAGGCGCCGTTGTCCGACAACCGATCGGTTCTTGGACGTTGCCCGGGGCATGGCCTGGCAGGAAGTGCACGTGACGGGTGAGCTGCCGGCTGGGGCGCGAGTTGCCGTCCTGTCGCAGGCCCTTCGTTCCCCGGCGGCCGACGCCCGGATCAGCCGAATCCGTGGTATTCCCCCGTCCACCCGCGAGAAGATGCCCGCATCCCGTCCCAGGAGCCCTACGCCAGTGGACATGCGGGAAGAAGCCCGAGCCCGCCTCGCCCAGAACCTCGCTGATAGGACGAGGGTGCTCAGAGATCACCTTCAACATGGAGGGACACCAGTCGCAAGCAGCGCCGGTGATCTCGTTCTGCAGGAACCCATGCCTCCAGAGCCTTGGGCGGTCGATCAGATCAAGGTGTACTTCCCGGCGCCGGATGGAGACTTCGTTCTCACAGATCGGACGCTGTACTACCGGGACCCGCGTGGCACGGTCTACGCGTTGCCTCTGTCTTCGATCAGCGGATGGCGACAGAAGCGATCCGATCGCTATGAACACCTGGCACCACGCCTGCAGCGGCGAATTTTGGAGATCGAGGTCAGCACGTCCGACGGCAGGCAATACCTGATTGAGTCGGGCAAGATCTTTGCTCGGCAGATCCCGCCGGACGGGCAAGATCCGCCGTCGCGGGAGGTGACACCGTGCAAGAAGTCGCCGTGCCGCGGCCGTTTACCGGCAGCGAACTCGGAAAGCCCCGCCGAGATCTCCAGGCCGAGCTCGAGGCGGCACTTGATCGCCACGGTCCGATGCGGATCACCGGACCTCGGGCGGAGTGAGACCCGCACGGCTGGGTGGCGCGTACACAGCCGTGCCCATCTCGGTCTGCTGCCACGACTTTGGGATGCTCACGCTACTTCGCGCCCAAGGCGGTGCCGGACGGCGCAGGATTGGTGGGCGGGCGAGCCGTGACACTGTTGGCTGGGATCTGACGGCTTCGCGTCGGCGGGTGATCTCGATCGTGTACCCCGGGGTGAAGCGTCGGCTCGGCTCTTCCCGGATCGGCATGATGGTCGGATGCTGCACTCCGACACCCCGCCGCCGACGCAGCCGGACCTCTGCCCCTTGTGCATGATGCTCAGGATGGACGGGCCGGTTCCAGACTCGATCGGCCGGTACTCGCTGGCCTACGGCTCGCAGTACCGCTGCTCAGCGTGCGATGCATGGCTGTGCGCGGGCTGCGGCGACAGGCCCGTGGCAGGCGCAGGTGTTCGCTGCGGCGTGTGCTCTGTCCCGCAGGAGTCAACGGGTCCGCAGGTTTTCCGTCCCCCTGTCGTGCTCCCCGGGCCGGTGAGCGAGGCGCAGTGCATCCGGATGTTGAAGACCAAGGCGCGCCGCTGTTCGAGCGGGTCGACAGACTGGCCCGCGATCCCGGGAGAGCCGGCGCCCGTTGCTGCCTGTTGGACCCACCTCAGCGAAGAGGAGCGCGAGAACTGCACCCGGGCACGAGGCCTCAGGAGCGCGGAACGGGCGAGGATCTGGGCAGAGGGAGAGCCGGAACGGCAACGCCGCGCTGCCGAAGCCGATACCGAACGGCGCGCGCGGCTGGCAGCATGTCCGTGCGACGAGCAGTTGCCCGAAGAAGTGGGAACGTACTCCGCGGACTACGCCGCCCCGAACCGCTGCAAGGGGTGCGACTCCTGGCTGTGCGGGTCGTGCGACCGGGTACGCGTGGCGACCGAGGGTGCTCAGTGCGAGACCTGCCGCCCACAAGCCACGGCACCCGTACGGAACAGCGATCACGCAGATGAGGACGGCCCCTACTACCGGATCACAGTGGGTGGCCTGGAATGCTTCGAGATGGCGATGCGCCTGTTGATCCGCGCGGGGGCACACAACGGGGGCAGCCCCCGCGTATTCGCGGTACACCTCCCGATCTGCGACAGCCAGATGGAAGCACTGGAGGCCCTGAAAACGTTCGACCATGGCTCGGACGCGGGGAGCATTGAGGTGGAGCTGGTGCCCGAAGGTGCGAAGGCGATGGTGGACCCGGGTCTGCCGGAGCCGGACCTGTCCGGCCTGGGGGACATCGACAGCTGGTGGTACTCCAACGGATACCCGGCCGACGACAAGAGGCGTCGGCTGCAGTGAGCCGGGTCAGAGCCAACTACAACGCGAACGTCCTGTTCGGCGCCCGCGGCGGCTCCTTCGTGCTGGTGGCGTTCGCGAGGAAGCTTAGGCCGCGCGCAAGAGGCCCCGGCCGGGTCGGCGTCCGGTCGGGGCCTGGGCCCACCCGCCCGAATGGGCTGGGTGCCGGGGGGTCTACCGACTTGTGCGGCTGTACGGGTGCCAGCGCCCGCCGTGCCGTCCTTCGGAGGGTGTCCAGGCCGTTCGGTGCAGAGGATGCCGCCGAATTGGGTGCTCGGCCCCGCAGCAGCCGACGAGGCAGCGGGCGTGACGGGGCAGGGTCGTCTTGCTTACCAGATCTCTCCTGCCTGCGACGGGCGCCGGGGTCGCCTCGGGCAGTCGGGCCCGCACTCGTACACCTCGATGCTCAGGTCGTGGGCGCCACTCATCCCGGCGGCGCGGCCGGCTGACCGGGCGCCGCGCGTGAGTTGGGTGTTGCACCAGCAGCAGGCGTGTCCCGAGTACTGAGCCGCGTTCAGTCTGCGCGCGGGTGGCGGCATCGGCATCCAGATCATGGCCGGTCGGCGAGCGGAATCAGGCCACGCTGTTCCCGGCAGGGCGCGCACGCGTACAGGGCGATGGGCGGGGCGCTGTTGCGCTCGATCGCGTCCACCAGGATCGCGATCTCCGACGGGCCTTTGTGCCAGTGGCACCAGCGGTGACGCTGCGGACTGTCGGTGGTGCTCGCGGTATGCGTAGGCTGCGCCATGTCGACTCCAACCAGTCGGCCATCCCCGGGACCGTTCGTGCGGTCGCCGGGCTTTGTCGTGCCTCCTGACGCTAGAGACGTGATGTGTAGCGCTGCCAGGCTTGTGCACCGTTGTGCGCCTGAACGACCGGCTAGGGGACAAGGCTGGTTCGCGACCTTGACCAGCCAGCCCGTGCAGGTGACGTTGGTGCACATCAGTGCACGCACCATCAGGGGAGGAAAAGCCATGGCCTTACTGTTCATCGGCATCGACCCGGAGACGGGACAGAGCGGGTCGCCCACCGCGTGGGTCGACACCGAGACCGCCGACATCGTGTTCCAGAGCTACACCGCGGATGCCAAGACCCGAGAGCAGTGCCAGGAGAACACCGCGCCCGGACACGACAAGGGCATCCCCGACCACGAGACCGTCATCCGAATCCCCGTCCAACTCGTCCCGCTGCTGAGGGAGGCCTGCGATGCCGCAGAACGAGCTGCGCTTTAACGATCTCCTCGAGGCCGCCCAACACTCCGCCGTGCACCTGGAGATGCGCGACTCCTACGGTGTCGGCGACGAGGAAGACGACTACCAGCAGTGGAAGAAGACAGGCCGGCGCGACGCCGACCCCGGCTCCGCCTACTGGGCGCCGTGGGTCGACCTGATCCAGCGGACCACCGCCCGCGGCGTCACCGTCCGGCGGGCCCGTGTCGTCTCCGAACCGGTCACCGACTACATCCGGTACGAGCACGCAGGCGCCGGCGTCAACGTGCACGCAGGCGAACAGGTCCGCTGGCTACCCCGCAGCCAGGCCGTCGACCTGCTGCTGCCAGGCTGCGACCTGTGGATCTTCGACGGAGCCCTCGCACTGTTCAACCACTTCACCGGCGACGGCGACTGGGCTGACCCCCCGCTCGAACTCCGCACCGAACCCGGCATCGTCAAGCAGTGCACCGACGCCTTCGAGATCGTATGGGAACGCGCCACCCCACACGACCAGTACGAGATCCACTGACAGGAAGCAACGGACAGGCCGGCTCATGCCCCTCTCACCTTCGTCCTCGGCCCAGGCCGCGCGCGAAAGCGTAGCCGCGCAGCTGCGCGCCATCCGCAAGGACGCCGATCTGACGGTCGCAGAGCTGGCCAGCCTGTGCGGCTGGCATCACGCCAAAACGTCGCGCATCGAGAACGCCAAGACCCCGCCGTCACCGACCGACATCCGCCGCTGGTGCGCCACCTGCCGAGCCGAGACACGCGCCGACGACCTGGTGGCCGCGTCCCTCAACGCGGAGTCCCTGTACACCGAATGGCGACGGCGCACCCGCATGGGCCTGCGGCAGCTCCAGGACAGCTACATGCAACTGTTCCGCTCCACCGGACTGTTCAGGATCTACTCGCCGACCCTCGTGCCGGGACTCCTTCAGACGGAGGGCTACAGCCGCGCCGTGCTCAGCAGCAACGCCCGCCTGCTCGACATCCCAGACGACGCCGAGAGCGCCGCAGCCGCACGCGTCGAGCGGTCAAAGGTCATCCACGAGCCAGGGCACCGGTTCGTCCTCGTCATCGAAGAGGGCGTACTGCGCTACCAGCTCGGGGATCAGGACACGATGGCGGCCCAGCTCGGCTACCTGCTCACGGCTGGCGCGCTCCCATCGGTGTCGCTCGGCATCATCCCCGACGCCACCCCGCAGCGGATCCTGTGGCCGCAGGAGCTGTTCCACGTCTACGACGACACTCTCGTCTCCGTCGAGTTGCTGTCCGCGCAGGTCAACATCACGCAACCCGGTGAGATCGCCTTGTACCTGGCCGCGTTCGAAGAGCTGCGCAGCATGGCCGTGTACGGGGCCGAAGCGCGCGCCCTGGTCGTGAAAGCCATCGAAGCTCTGCGCTGACCCGGACATGCCGATGTGTTTACCCCTCCGCGTGGAGAGACGGGCCAACGTGCCCGCTGACAGGCTTTTCAGACGCCCTCTATTCGACGTTGACGCCGTGGGCTCGGGCGAGTCCGTCGAGTCCGTCGGCCCAGCCCTGGCCGATGGCGCGGAGTTTCCACACGGCTTGGCCGTTGACGTTGTGCCGGTACAGCTCGGCGATGACCATGGCGCGGATGTCCGGGTCTGCGGGTGGGCTGAAGGTCCAGCCGGTGCCGGTCACGCATTCCATGGCCAGGGCGGCGTGGGTGAGTGATCCGCATGTCAGGCCGGTGTCGACGTCCATGTTGATGGCGACGGCGACACGTTGCACCCGGTCGGGCAGGGCGGACAGATGGATGACGGCGCGTTCGACGGTGTGCGGGCCTTGCGCGTGTTTGCCCAGGAGCCGTGCGGCACCGTCGGCGGTGGAGGGCTGGTTGTAGAAGACGAAGTCCTCGTCACCGGCCACCCTGCTGTCGTTGCCGGTGAGGAAGAGTGTGAGGTCTGCGTCCGCGCCGGCGAAGGTGAAGGCGATGTTCAGCCCCTGCCAGGCTTCTTCGGGCAGAGCGAGGGTCTGCCCGGCCACGAGGGGAGACACCGTGGTGGGCGGCAGCTGGGGTGCGGGTGGCGGCTCGGCCAAGTGACCGTGCTTCCATTCGGTAAACGGCCTGATCCGGTATGGGTCGGCGGTTACGGTCCGGTCGTCGGGTGGGGTGTTGCCGCTCAGGGTGCTGTCAAGGCCGGCGAGGGACGGCTCACCGGATTCCGGTTCGTCGTGCGCGTGGTCCAGGAGTTCTTGGAGGCCCGGGATACGGGCGGTGTCCAGCGGCTTGAGCGTGCTGGAGAGGTTGCCGGAGGCGGTGGTGGTGACCGAGCAGGCGACGTCCTGCTCGATGTCCAGGAAGCGCAGCGCGTCCTCGGGTTCGCGCCATGGGGTGGTCTCGATCGCCTGGCGGGTCCAGCGGCCGTAGGCGACGAATCCGAGTCGCTGGGTGTCGGGCAGGCGGGTCAGCACGGCCAGGTCGATGGCGGTGATGCCGGGTGCGGTGGCGAAGCCCTCCTTGAGGGTGGCGACCACGTTGGAGCCCATGGCGGTCAGCCACCACAGGAGCCGGTCGCGTTTGGTAAGGCTCTTCAGAGCCGGGCGGCCACTCGAGGTGAGCCCGGGTGTCTGAGTCGGCATCGAGTCGAAGTCCTGATGACGCATCAGAACGGACAGGACCGAACCATCCACTCCGAGCGCGCAACCGGCCGCAGGGTTGTCCGCGAATGCGGCATTCACCGCTTCACAAACGGTGCCCTCGTCGTGGGTGAGCAGCGCCTGCCACCAGTGCCCGGCTTCATCTGTCAGCTGTTCACGCACCGCGCTCAGGCGGGCTGACTCGGCCGCCAGATATGCGGGAGCATCGAGCTCCGCTCGCTGTTTGGCCCCGGCCCGCTCCGCACGGGCCAGCCACCCCACACCCTGCAAGTGAAACGTCTGGGCCTCGGCCAGCGCCCAGGGCAGACCCAGCTGCGGAGCATCCCCGATCACCGGCGGATGCGCGCTGGGAAAGGACTGCAAATGGACGCTGGTCATCTGCCGCCTCAACTCCCGCAACTGCGCGATGGCCGCATCCCGATCAGCCTCCTGCTGAGCCCTCTCTGCTTGCCGGCGAGCGCGCTCCAGCTGCGCGGCGGAAGGGGCGACCGACCGGGACTGCGTGGTCCGGCGGGTGCTGGTCGTGGTCCGCCGGCTGCCTCTGAGGGAACTCGAGGCGTAGAAGGGGCCGAGTCCCGTCGACATCCGGGCACCGCCGCTGCCCACACTGATCCTCGCCGCCCGCGGCCCGACGGAGGTCCTCACCCCACGCGTCGAGACACGCACGCTCATGCCCGGAACACCAACACGAAACCCGAATCCCACGGCCCACCCCTCTCACTTGGGGACACAGTGTGGCACCGGCCCCGGCAGCGAGTGGCCGTGCCTCTCATTGCGGCTTCTGCGGGAATTCCTGCCCGCCCTCTCGGCAGGTCCTCACCGCTCTCATAGGACAAGGCGTGCCTGGCCGTCCCGAGAGTGCATGACGAGCTCGTGTGAGGGCCCCAGCCGACCCGAACGGATCGGCATCGTCACCCGTCTCCTCACAGAGGGGAGCCAGTTGGGTCAGGTGGCCTCTACACCGTGAGGGGTCCGGATGCGCGGGAGCTGGACAATCCGGGGCCGGGTGTCCATCCGCTCCATCGCGCGCTCGTGCATGACGAGCAACGCCTCTCGCCCTCATCGCTCGTGATCTCGCCGAAGCGGGTCACCTGGGTCCCCGTGCGGGGGCAGCGGAAGCAGGAGCCCATCTCGTACTCGTACGCCGCGATCAGGACGCCCAGACGATCCGTGGGGGAGGGTTCGGGTGAGGAAGTCACCAGCCCAGCTCCTTGCGCTGCCTGAGCCGCTCCTCGCGCGTGATCGTGATCTTCAGCCGCTCAGGGCCTGGGGCCGTCCACGTGAGGGCCCGCGCATACACCTCGCGAAGGACGAACGTCCCACCCTTCACATCGGTGACGATGCCTTCCTTGTCGGCGTCCTCGTCCCATACCTGGTCGCCCACCCACGCCGTCCGCTGCTCGTCGCTCACTGGGCCGGCTCGATCTTCATCTCGGCCCAGACGGTCTTGCCCCACGGGTGGAGATCGGTGCCCCAGCGGTCCGAGAGGGCATCCACCAGGACAAGGCCACGGCCGCGGATCTGGTCGCCGTTCGAGTCGGTCCGCAGCTTGGGGACGGTCCGGGAACGGTCGACGACCCCGAGACGCACCCAGTTCTCGGTGGGCCGGGCGACGATGACGCGGATCGAGGGGAGGCGCGCGTGGTCGACCGCATTGGAGACCAGCTCGGTGATGACGTTCAGCGCGTCCTCGACCAGCTCCTCCTGGTGCCACGCCGCGAGGGCGATACGGACCAGGCTGCGCGCCACGCCCGCACTCTCCGGCACGCGATCGAGCGTCTGCGAGTATCCGGGGTGCCCGGTTGGGTGCGGTGTCGCTGTCACAGTCATCAGGACCTCAGGGGGTGCGGGTGTGATGTGGTCATGCCTGAGTGAACGGGTCTGGACCGCCGAGAGGCAGGAAAAATCGGTGCGCTGCGCATCGAGCAGTACCGGAAATTTCTCCCCGTCCCTGCTCGCGGACAGGGGTGCACTCCCTACCGTGGGTATGTGGACGGCAACGAGCGCTTCATCAGCGCCATGGACGAGCGCGGCGTGACTCAGGTCGAGTTAGTGGACGCGGTCAACACCCGTCTCATCTCGGCCGGGCACGAGGGCACGGTCAGCGACCGGACCGTCCGCAACTGGCTGACCGGAAGGACCAGGTGGCCCCACCCCCGTCAACGCCAGGCGCTGGAAGCAGTATTCGGATGCACGGCCGAGGAGCTGGGCTTCAGCCTTCCGGCCCGGAACCGTCCCGCCACCGAACCGGAGTCACCTGTGGACCGCAGGAACTTCCTCACCGCCACCACCGGAACTGCCGCAGCCGTGGTGCCGTTCGTCGGTGTGCCGCCTCAGGTCGGCACCTCCGACGTCATCCGGCTCCGTTCGGGCCTGGATGCCCTGATGGCCCTCGACCGCAGCAGAGGCGGCCACGAAGACCTGGAGCGGGCTGCGTTATCCGGAGCCGCCGAGGCACTGGAGAAGCAAAAGCTCGGGGCCACCCAACGAATCCGTCACAGGCTCTTCTCCGTGGCCGCCGACTACACCGCCACGGCCGCCTGGAGTGCGGTCGACGCCCGGCAGATGGACCGTGCCTCCCAACTCCTCGGCCGGGCCCTGTACCTGGCCGGGATGGCCAAGGACCCCATCGCCGAGATGCGCGTCTGGAACAGCTACGCGATGCTCGCCCACCACCGGGACGAGCACGCCGAAGCCGTTGACGCCGCCTATGCGGCCCAGGGAACCGTCATCGCCCGGCGTCATTCCTTCTACAGCTCCCTGGCCCACGCCCGTACGGCTATCGGCTATTCGAACCTCGGCGACCGTCAGGCCGCCCTGCGGTCCCTGGGGCACGCTCAGGACGCTTTGGGTAAGACGGAGATGGACGAACCCAAGCCGTCGTGGGTGGCCTTCTACGGGCCGGCTGAATTGCTGGCCATGACCGCGATCGTCCAGGACCGGATCGGGGACTCGGTCAACTCCGAGGCCGCCTCGCACAGGGCCCTGCGGACGATCCCGAAGGAGTTCCGCAGGAATCGCGCCCTGGCCACAACACGGCTCGCTCTGGCCCAG